>NZ_JANPEO010000046.1:0-15712 GCF_031422975.1 Nocardioides sp.
TCACTCCGGACTGCACGAGCTCCCGGATCCCGAACGGCTCGACGACCTTCAGGAAGTCCGAGAGCTTGTCAGGGTTGCCGGTGATCTCGACCGTGATCGCATCGGGTGCCACGTCGATCACCTTGGCGCGGAAGAGCTGGACGGCGTCGAGCACCGCGCCGCGCGACTGCGCGTCGGCCTTGACCTTGACGAGCATCAGCTCGCGGGTGATCGAGGACGTGCCGTCGAGCTCGACGATCTTGATCACCTCGATCAGCTTGTTCAGCTGCTTGGTGACCTGCTCGAGCGGGGACTCGTCGACGTTGACCACGATCGTCATCCGCGAGACCTCGGGGTGCTCGGTGGGGCCGACGGCCAGGCTCTCGATGTTGAAGCCGCGACGGCTGAAGAGGCCGGCGATGCGGGCCAGGACGCCGGGCTTGTTCTCGACGAGGACAGACAGGGTGTGCGTGCTCATCACAGATCATCCTCGTCGAACTGGGGCGCGAGGTCGCGCGCGTACTGGATCTCGTCGTTGCCGGTGCCGGCCGCGACCATCGGCCAGACCATGGCGTCGCGGTGCACCCGGAAGTCGACGACGACCGGCTGGTCGTTGATCGACATCGCCTTCTCGATGGTGGCGTCGACATCCTCCGGCGAGTCACAGGAGAGCCCGACGCAGCCGTAGGCGTCGGCGAGCTTGACGAAGTCGGGGATGCGCTTGCTGTGCAGGTCGGTGTTGGAGTAGCGCTCGTTGTAGAAGAGCGTCTGCCACTGGCGCACCATGCCGAGCGACTCGTTGTTGATGATCGCGACCTTGATCGGGATGTCGTTGATCGCGCAGGTGGCCAGCTCCTGGTTGGTCATCTGGAAGCAGCCGTCGCCGTCGATGGCCCACACCACCGTGTCGGGCATGCCGACCTTGGCCCCCATCGCGGCCGGGACGGCGTAGCCCATGGTGCCGAGGCCACCGGAGTTGAGCCAGGTGTTGGGGCGCTCGTAGCGGACGAACTGCGCGGCCCACATCTGGTGCTGGCCCACGCCGGAGGCGTAGATGGCATCCGGCCCGGCGATGGCGCCCAGCCGCTCGATGACGTACTGCGGAGCGAGTGAGCCGTCGGCGGGGATGTCATAGCCCAGCGGGTAGGTCGTCTTGACGCCGGACAGGAACGCGATCCAGCCCTCGTAGTCGCCGGTGTTGCCCGCGGCGGTCTCGGTGGCGAGCAGCGCGAGCAGCTCGGTGATCACCTCGCCGCAGTCACCCACGATCGGGACGTCGGCGTAGCGGTTCTTGCCGATCTCCGCGGGGTCGATGTCGGCGTGGATGACCTTGGCGCTGGGCGCGAACGAGTCGAGGTTGCCGGTGACGCGGTCGTCGAACCGGGCGCCCAGGCTGATGATCAGGTCGCTCTTCTGCAGAGCGGCAACGGCGGCCACGGTGCCGTGCATGCCCGGCATGCCGAGGTGTTGCGGGTGAGAGTCCGGGAAGGCGCCGCGAGCCATCAAGGTCGTGACCACGGGCATCCCGGTCGCTTCGGCAAGCTTGAGCAGACCGGCCGAGGACCGGGAGCGGATCACGCCGCCGCCGACATAGAGGACCGGTCGACGCGACTCGAGGATCAGGCGCACCGCCTCGCGGATCTGCTTGCTGTGCGGGCGGGTCACCGGGCGGTAGCCGGGAAGCTGGAGCTCGGTCGGCCACTGGTAGGTGGTCATCGCCTGGAGGGCCGACTTGGCGATGTCGACCAGGACCGGGCCGGGTCGGCCGGTGGAGGCGATGTGGAATGCCTCGGCGATCGTGCGCGGGATGTCCGCGAGGTCGATGACGAGGAAGTTGTGCTTGGTGATCGGCATCGTGATGCCACGGATGTCGGCCTCCTGGAAGGCGTCGGTGCCGATGGCGGCGGCCCCGACCTGGCCGGTGATGGCGACGAGCGGGACCGAGTCCATGTGCGCGTCCGCGAGCGGCGTGACCAGGTTGGTGGCGCCCGGCCCGGACGTCGCCATACAGACACCGACCCGACCGGTGGCGGCGGCGTAGCCCTGCGCGGCATGGCCAGCGCCCTGCTCGTGGCGCACGAGGATGTGCCGGATGAGAGTCGAGTCCATCAGGGGGTCGTACGCCGGGAGGATGGCCCCGCCCGGGATGCCGAAGATGTCGGTGGTGCCCGCGCTCTCGAGGGACTTGATCAGGCTCTGTGCGCCAGTCATGGCTGCTCCAGCGACCCCGCCCTGCTCTGTCATGGTCGAACCTTTGCTTGTATGGCGAATGAAAAAACCCCTCGGCCCGGCGGGCAACGAGGGGAGGACGCGTGGGCGGCGAGGTCGAGGACCTCAGCTCACGCGTCGCGTGCGTACAAGAATGTCAGTGCGCATGCATCTACCGTCGCCGTCGGGGGGCTCCGACGTCAACCTACTCTGCCAGCCGTCCCACTACTTGGTACGGCGATCCCACCATGTGGCTGCGGTGAGGCCGGTCTCAGTCGCGGTCGGCGACGGTGCAGATGCACGAGCGGTTGCCCTCGCGGTCCGCCACCACCCAGTAGGACGGGGCCGCCGCATCGCTGACAAGCGTGCCGCCGGCGTCGAGCACCGCCTGCAGTCGGCTCTCACCCTCGTCCATGGGCACCCACACGTCGAAGTGCCAACGCTGCGCAACATCGGTGTCGGGCAGAGCCGGTCCCTCGTCATGCGGCGCCTGGAACCACACGGTCGGCACCTGGCCGCTCGGGTCCACCGGCTCACCGTTCTTCACCTCGCCACCGAGCAGTGCGGCGTAGAACGGCGCCAGCTCCTCCCCCTGTGCCGTGTCCAGCCCGAGGTCGAGCTGGGTCAGCCCGGCGACGTCCGCCTCGGCCCCCACCTCGGCGGCATATCCACTGATCTTCCGCGCGAGGTCGATGTCGCGGCTGGTGATGCCACCGATGTCATGGCTGCTGAGAGTGACCATCACTTCGGGGTACGTCAGGGAGATGTCCGGGTGGTGGTTGGCCTCCTCCGCCGCCGCCCCGATGCGATCGACCAGGGCCAGCCCGGTGGCGAAGTCGCCCGTCTTGAAGCGCGCCCTGAGGTTGCCGAGCACCTGTCGCCAGTCACCGAGGCCTGCGTCGGCAACCTCGCGGTGGGTGAGTTTCTGCTTGGGGTCAGTCATGGCAGCACCTTCTGTCCGAGCTCGGAGTCCGTGTCCTTCACCCAACCACGGACCTGCGAGGGTGGCCACCGCCTCGCGTCGACGATGCTCGGTCAGCGCGAGCCGAACACCTGGGCGGCGTACCACCGTCCGCTGGCGCTCTCCCGGGCGGCCACGGCGACGAGGCGATAACCACGGTTCAAGATGTTGGCGCGGTGGCCCGCTGAGTGCATCCAGCCCCGGACGACCTCGCGGCCGCTGGGGTAGCCGTAGGCGACGTTCTCCCCCGCCAGACCCAGGCTGCAGGTGCGCATGACGGGACCGAGGTCCTGGTGGTACATCGACTCCTGCCGCGCCATCGCGACGGCCTGCCGCGCGGCAAAGCGTTGCAGGCAGCCATCGGTGTCCAGGGCGCGGAGGTCGTAGCGGGCGCGGGCGCCGTTGGTGGCGCGCACTGCCGAGCTCCGGTAGGTCGACTGGGGCGACGCCACCACACCGCGAGCCTCGTCGGCCCGCGGGGCCGGGGACGCCGGAGATGCCGGGACCGCGCCCACGAGGAGGGTGATCGCGAGCACCAGGGGCAGGACGAGGACGGCGGGGAGTCTGGACATTCCCGACATCGTAGGCCGTGCGCTCAGGCGATGCGCAGCTGCGCCAACGCCTGGATCTGGCGGCCGTGGGCGTCGAAGTTGTCGGGAGACAGCCAAGTCTGCAGTGCCGCCCTGACCGCCGGCCACTTCACGTCGGTGATGGAGAACCAGTCGGTGTCGCGGTTGCGGCCCCGATGCACCACCGCGTTGCGGAAGCGACCTTCGTAGCTGAACCCGAGCCGGGCAGCCGCCCGCCGGGACGGCTCGTTGAGGCTGTCGCACTTCCACTCCGCGCGGCGGTAGCCGAGCTCGTCGAAGGCGTGGGCCAGCATCAGGGACATCGCTTCGGTCGCGGCGGCGGTGCGCTGGAGCACCTCCGCGAAGACGATCCCGCCGACCTCGACAGAGCCGTTGGCGGGGTCGTTGCGGAGATAGCAGGCGACGCCCCGACCGGCCCCGTGGGGAGTCAGGATCGCCATCGGCCACGCCGCCGGGAGCTCGCGCAACGCGGCGACGTAGTCCTCGAATGCCGTCAGCTCCGTCAGGTCGGGATAGGGGTAGTAGGTCCAGAGGCGTGGCGAGCTCTGGAGCACCATCGGCCCGTGCAGCACCGACGCATGGTGGGGTCGCAGTTGCTCGAGGCGCACTCGCGGGCCGACGAGCTCCACCGGCTCGATCGCGGGACGCGGGGTCCAGCCCGGCACCGGGTCGCCGATGGGCTGCCCGAACTCGTTGATGCGCGTCACCCACCCATCTGACACGGTGGACGCATGGCTTCTGCATTCGACTCGCTCAAGAAGGCCGCGCAGGCCGTGATCGGCGCGCCCAACGTGTTCAACGCTGCCCGTACTGCCGGGGCCAGCGCCTCGGCGGCCGCCGACGTGATGGCGGCTTCGGCGGCAGCCATCCAGATCGCTTCGTCGGCCACCGACGGCACACCCGGCATGGAGAACGCCATCCGGCACTTCATCTGGCAGGCCTACATCGCCGGGCGCCACGGGGCCGCGGTCGCCGAGGCCGTCGCCACGGCCCACGAAGAGGGCCGCAACACCCCCCACGACACCCGCATCGACCTGCACAACAACGCGGCCGGACGGGCGTACGGCGCAGCGAACTCGGCCACCATCGGACAGGGCTCCCTCACCGACGCGCTGAAGGCCCTCGTGCCGGTCGCCCAGCAGAAGTGGGCCGCCGACGAGCTCATCTGGGTAAAACCTCACTGAGCTTCGCGCATTCCTCCCCGACGGCGGACCGTGCGTCCTATCGTGGCATCAGGGGCACGCCCCGCCCCGGCCCAGCCCCTGATCAACCCCCCGGCGATCAGGGGCTGTGGCTATTTCGGAGCTAACTGGTCACGGCCCCGTGGGCGGCCGACTGGACGACCTTGGCGTACTTGCCGAGGACGCCGCGGGTGTACTTCGGGGCAAGCGGCTCCCAGCCGTGCTTGCGTCGGGCAAGCTCGGCCTCATCGATGTCGACCTCGAGGGTGCGGTTGGCCACGTCGAGGGTGATCGGGTCGCCGTCGGCGACGAATGCGATCGGCCCGGCGTCGACCGCCTCGGGAGCGATGTGGCCCACGCACAGGCCGGTGGTGCCACCCGAGAAGCGGCCATCGGTGACCAGCAGCACGTCCTTGCCCAGGCCGGCGCCCTTGATCGCGCCGGTGATGGCCAGCATCTCCCGCATGCCGGGGCCCCCCTTGGGGCCTTCGTAGCGGATGACCACGACGTCGCGCGCCTTGATCTCGCCGGCCGCGAGCGCGTCGAGCGCCTTGCGCTCACCGTCGAACACGCGGGCCGTGCCGGTGAAGGTCGTGTCGTCGAAGCCCGCGCTCTTGACCACGGCGCCCTCGGGGGCGAGGGAGCCGCGAAGAATGGCGATGCCGCCGGTGGCGTGGATCGGCTTGTCGAGGCCACGCAGGACGTCGCCGTCGAGACCGGACGGATTGAGGGCCTCGAGGTTCTCGCGCATCGTCCTGCCCGTGACGGTGAGGGTGTCGCCGTGCATCAGTCCCGCGTCGAGCAGCGCCTTCATGACCACCGGGATACCGCCGACCTTGTCGACGTCGTTCATCACGTAGCGACCGAAGGGCTTGAGGTCGCCCAGGTGCGGGACCTTGTCGCCGATGCGGTTGAAGTCGTCGAGGTCGAGGTCGACGTCGGCCTCACGGGCGATCGCGAGCAGGTGGAGTACGGCGTTGGTCGAGCCGCCGAGGGCCATCACGACGGCGATGGCGTTCTCGAAGGCCGGCCTCGTCATGATCTGGCGGGCGGTGATGCCCTGGCGCAGCAGCTCGACGACGGCCTCGCCGGAACGGTGGGCGAACCCGTCGCGACGACGGTCCACTGCAGGCGGAGCCGCGCTGCCGGGCAGGCTCATGCCGAGAGCCTCGGCGACGCTGGCCATGGTGTTGGCGGTGTACATCCCACCGCACGCGCCCTCACCGGGGCAGATCGCCCGCTCGATGCGGTCGACCTCCTCGCGGGTGATCTTGCCTGCCAGACACGCGCCAACGGCCTCGAAGGCGTCGATGATCGTCACGTCGTTGCCGTCGACGGAGCCCGGCATCGTCGAGCCGGCGTAGAGGAAGACGCTGGCGAGGTCGAGGCGAGCGGCCGCCATCAGCATGCCGGGCAGCGACTTGTCGCAGCCGGCGAGCAGGACGCTGCCGTCGAGCCGCTCGGCCATCATCACGGTCTCGACCGAGTCGGCGATGACCTCGCGCGAGACGAGCGAGTAGTGCATGCCCTCGTGACCCATGGAGATGCCGTCGGAGACCGAGATCGTCCCGAACTCCAGCGGGTAGCCCCCGCCAGCGTGCACGCCGTTCTTCACGGCCTTGGCCAGCCGGTCCAGGCTCAGGTTGCAGGGGGTGATCTCGTTCCAACTGGACGCGACGCCGATCTGCGGCTTGACCCAGTCGTCGTCCCCCATGCCCACCGCGCGGAGCATGCCGCGGGCGGCCGCCTTCTCGAGACCGTCGGTGACGTCGCGGGATCGGGGCTTGATGTCGGGCTGCTGTCCCGTGGGCTGGGTCATGACGTCAGGCTAGTCCGGCTCCGGCGTCGACCGTGCGCCCGTCTCAGGACGCACGGCGGGTGGCCGTCCGTCGAGAGCCGGTGAGCGATCCCTCTCCGGTGTCGCGGTCAGCGAGACTCGGCAGCCGCCTTGAGGGACGCCAGGCCCTTGTCGAAGTCCTTGCCGATCGCCCTGTCGAACATCAGCCTGCCGGCCAGCATCATCACGAGGCCGCGTTTGCCGCTCATCGTCCACACCACGCGGGTGTGGCCGTTGCCGGCCTGCTCGAGGTCGAAGGTCGTGAGGTTGCGCGCCTTGAAGGGCTTGAGGAACGTCAGATCGACCGCCACCCTCGCGGGGATGGACTCGATGATCTCCATCTCGCCCTCGCCGGCCTTCTTGTTGCCCGACCAGTGATAGCGCGAGCCGACGCCCGACGCGGGACCCGAGTAGGTGCGCTCCATCGCCGGGTCCAGGCCCTCCCAGGGCGACCACTGCGGCCACTGCCGGAAGTCGTCGACCAGGCCGTGGACCCGGTCGGTGGGGGCGTTGATGGTCGTGGAGCGCGACATCGAGAAGTCAGCCATGGCGAGATCCTAGGGAGCGAGTCGGACGATCAGGGTCAGGCGAGGGAGGCGGCCCGGACGAACATCACGTCCGGGAGGTCCGTGCGGATCTCCTGCCAGGTCTCCCCGGTGTCGGGAGAGCACCAGACGGCGCCGTTGCGGCTGCCGAAGTAGAGACCCGGCGAGCCGTGGTCATCGGCACACATCGCGTCACGCATGACCGCGGCGTAGAAACCGTCCGGCAGGGAGCCCTCGCCGAGGGGTTCCCAGCTGGCGCCGCCGTCGGTCGTTCGACACACACGTGCCTTGCCGTCGACCGGCCAGCGTGCGCCGGCATCCGCGATCGGGAAGGTGTAGGCAGTGTTGCCCTGGTGCGGGTGGGTCACCATCGCGAAGCCGAACTCCGAGGGCAGACCCGGCGCGATGTCGTGCCAGGAGGTGCCGCCGTCGTCGGAGCGGTAGACCCCGCCGTGGTTCTGGAGGAAGAGCCGGTCCGGGTCGGTCGCGTCGCGGGCCACCTTGTGCACGCACTGTCCGAACTCCGGGTAGTTGCGCTCGCCGGGGTAGAACTCGGCCTTGACCCCGGTGTTGGACGCCGACCATGAGTCGCCGCCGTCGGAGGTCCGGTAGACGCCCCCGGTCGAGATCGCCGCGAGCACCGAGTCGCCGTCGGTCGGGTGCGGCAGGATCGTGTGGAAGGCCTGGCCTCCGAAGCCCGCGTTCCACTCCTGGCGGTGCGGGTGGTCCCAGAGTCCGCGGACGAGCTCGAAGGTCTCCCCCCGATCGGTCGAGCGGAAGAGTGCGCCCGGCTCGGTGCCGGCCCACACGACGCCGTCCTCGACACCCGGGGCCAGCTGCCACACGCGCGCCAGGGTGGCGGGGCTGCCGTCGGGCAGGGTCGCCTCCTCGGGGAAGCGGATCGCACCGTTGGGCGTCTCCTGCCAGGTTGCGCCGAGGTCGTCGGAGCGCCAGACCTGCGGTCCGAGCCAGCTCGACGAGGCACCCGCGAACAGGCGTGGCGTGCCGCCGCGGCGGTCGATGAGGACGGAATAGACCTCCTCCATCGCGAAGTGGGGACTCGACCACTCCCAGGCCGTGCGGGCCTCGTCGGAGGTTCCGATCCACAGACCCTTGCGGGTTCCGACCATCAACAACGTGCGCGCCATCGCGTTTCCCTCCGTCGACCTGTTGTTGGCCCCACTCTCAAGACCCCGTATTCCTAACAGGAACAGTAGTCTTATCCCATCATGGGTCAAGACCTTCCCGTCACCTCGTACGCGCTCCTCGGGCTGCTCACCTTCGGCGACGCGCTGACCGGCTACGAGCTCAAGCAGCGCGCCGACGCGACCCTGCGGTTCTACTGGGTCTCCCCCGCGATGAGTCAGGTCTACAGCGAGCTGTCTCGCCTCGCCGCGCACGACCTCGTCACCGCCAGCGGCGAGGGGCGGGGTACGACGTACACCATCAGCCACGCCGGCCGGGAGGCCCTCGCCGCCTGGCTGCGGGACAGCGCACCCGGCTTCCCGGTCCTCAAGCATCCGGTCGCGCTACGGCTGCTGCTCGGGCACCTCGTCGACCTGGAGACCACCCTGGCCCTGCTCCGCGACCACGTCCGCGCCCTCGAGAAGGAGCGCGCGGCGCTGCTCGAGGTGCGCGAGAGCCTGCGCGGTCGCGACGCCCCCGGCGCGACGTTCCGCCATCCCAGTCTCGTGGCCGACTGGGGTCTCGACTACTTCGAGAACGAGAGTCGTATCGTCAGCGACCTGATCCGGCGCCTTGAGGAAGAAGGGCCCTAGGCACTGAGGAGGCACCGTGACGCGAGCCGTCTGGTTGGTCGTCATCGGCATCGTGTCGGTCCAGGTCGGCGCCGCGATCGCCAAGGACCTCTTCGGCACCATCTCCCCCACCTCGATGGTCTTCCTGCGCCTCGTCACCAGCACGCTCGTGCTCCTGGCGCTCGCCCGGCCGTCATGGAAGGGCCGCGGCCGCGCGGACTGGCTGGTCGTCGCCGGGTTCGGCGCCAGTCTCGGGCTGATGAACTGGGCGATCTACCAGTCCTTCGCCCGGATCCCGCTCGGCCTCGCGGTGACGATCGAGTTCATCGGCCCGCTCACCCTCGCCGTCGTGGGCTCGCACCGGGCCCGGGACCTGGTCTGGGTGGGGCTCGCCGCGACCGGGGTGGTGCTGCTCGGCTTCGAACCGGCCGACCTCGACCCGGTCGGGGTCGCGGCCGCCCTCCTGGCCGGCGCCGCCTGGGCGGCGTACATCCTGCTGAGCGCCCGGACGGGGCAACGGTGGCCGGGCTTCGACGGCCTGGCGATCGCGAGCGCCTTCGCCACGCTGCTGCTCACCGGGCCGGCCCTGGTCTCGGGTGGCACTGCGCTGCTCGACCCGCACGTCCTGTTGGTCGGCGTCCTCGTAGGGGTGCTGAGCTCGGTCATCCCCTACAGCTGCGAACTCGTCGCCTTGCGGTCCCTCGCACCGAGCGTCTTCGGCATCTTGATGAGTCTCGAGCCGGCCGCAGCGGCCCTGGCCGCGATCGTCGTGCTGCAGGAGTTGCTCTCCCCGGTCCAGTGGCTGGCGGTCCTGTGCGTGGTGGTCGCCAGCGTGGGCGCGACACGCAGCCGCTCGGTGCTCGGCGAGCCGGTCCCGGACTGAGCCTCGAACCAGCGCTGGATCCGGGGACCGCTGAGGCACAATCTGCGCATGGAGAAGACGACCCCCGGCGCGGTCACCACCGACGCCCGAGTCCGTTTCGTGGACGTGCTGTCCGATGACGGCACCCGCATTCGGGCCTGGACCAACGACCCCGAGGGCACCATCGACGGTCCGACCGTCCTGCTCTGCAACGGCCTCGGCACCAGCGCGTGGGCGTGGCCGGCGCTGCTCGAGCCCGACTGCGGTGTACGCGTCGTCTCCTGGAACCACCGCGGTGTCGGCGGCTCCGCACGCCCCTCGGACGCAAACCGCGTCGGCATCACCGAGTTCGTCGAGGACGGGCTCTCGGTGATGGATCACTTCGGCATCGACCGGGCCGTGCTGATGGGCTGGTCGATGGGCGTCAACACGATGTTCGAGCTGGCGCTGCGCCACCCCGAGCGGGTCACCGGCCTGTTCGCCGTGTGCGGCGTCCCGGGCAACACCTTCGCCACCATGCTCGGGCCGCTGCACCTCCCGCACTGGGCGGCCCGGATCGCCACCGTCAACCTCTCCCGGCTGTTGAAGCTGAGCGGGCGGGCGCTGACCCCGATCGCAAGCCGTCTGCCCATCGGCGCCAGGACGGTCTCCGTCCTGGGCCACACCGGCTTCATGTTCCGGCAGGCCGACCCCGAGATGACGGCCCGCGCGATCAAGGAGCTCCTCGCCACTCCGATCGAGTGGTACTTCCACCTCGCGCTCAAGACCTCCGAGCACGCTCGCGTCTCGCTGAGCCCGATCTCGGTGCCGGCCTACTTCGTGGCCGGGACCTACGACGTGCTGTCCGGCGCCCGCGACATGGCGTCCGCTTCGGAGCGGATGCAGCAGGCCGGCTACGCGGAGCTGAGGACCAGCCACTTCGCCCAGATGGAGCAACCCGACGTGGTCCACCAGCTGCTCCTGGAGTTCCTCGAGCACGTGGGCTGATGCGCCGGCCCGGGGTGGTCTGCTCGACGCTCGCACTCCTCGCGGTCGGCGTCGCCGGCTGCGCCGGGGCCGGCGAGCCGCCCAGCGACACAGGCCGGCCGCGGGTGACCGCCACCGTCGCGACCGGGCTGGCCGTCCCGTGGGGTATCGCGTTCCTGCCCGACGGCTCGGCTGTGGTGACCGAGCGCGACTCGCGTCGCGTGCTCCGTCTCGCACCCCGCGGTGAGTCGGTCGAGGTCACCGAGATCGGTCTGGTCGAGGAGGCCGCTCCGGAGGTCGAGGCCGGTCTCCTCGGTGTTGCCGTCTCCCCCGAGTTCGCCTCGGACCACACGTTGTTCCTCTACGCGACCACGGCTCGCGACAACACCGTCTTCAAGGTCGCCCTGGTCGGCGACCACCTCGGCACGCCGACCCCGATCCTGACCGGCATCCCGAAGGGCGTCATCCACGACGGCGGCCGGTTGGCGTTCGGGCCCGACGGATTCCTCTACGTCTCCACCGGCGAGACCGGCGACCCGACCCTGGCCCAGGACCCCGAGTCGCTCGCCGGCAAGATCCTTCGGATCACCCCCGACGGAGACCCTGCCCCCGGCAACCCCGACGAAGGCTCCCCCGTCTGGTCACTCGGCCACCGCAATGTCCAGGGACTCGCCTTCGACGCGTCCGGTCAGCTGTGGGCCAGTGAGTTCGGCGACCAGACCTTCGACGAGCTCAACCGCGTCACCAGGGGCGGCAACTACGGCTGGCCGGATGTGGAGGGGCGCGGCGGTGAGCCGGAGTACGTCGACCCGGTGCTCACCTGGTCGACCGAGGACGCCTCCCCATCAGGCCTCGCGTTCGCGCACGGCGCCCTGTGGATGGCCGCGCTGCGCGGGCAACGCCTCTGGCAGATCCCGCTCGACGGCGACACCCCGGGCGCGCCGGTCGGACTGTTCACCGGCGACTACGGCCGGCTCCGCACCGTGGTCTCCACACCCACGGGCGACCTCTGGGTCGCGACCTCCAACCGCGACGGTCGCGGGGACCCGGCCGACCTCGACGACCGCATCCTGCTCGTCAGTCCCGGTTGATCACGCTGCGCCGCGACGCCCGCCGCAGCGTGGTCAGGATCGCCGGCCCGAGCACGATCAGCGCGACCGAGGTGGTGATCGCCCGTCCGGTGTCCCAGCTGCCGGTCGAGGTCAGCAGGGTGTAGACACCGAAGCGGTGCAGGTTCTCGATGAGCGGCGCCCCGGCGACGTACGACAGGGATCCCTCGTGGCCGACCACCGCGATGCCGAGCGTGAACGGCCAGCTCGAGAGGTTCATCAAGATGCCGAAGGCGTACGACGCAATGATCCCGTAGCCCACCAGCGCGGCGATCTCGGCGCGACCGGAGAGGCGGCGCGGCAGGAATCCGGCCCCCATCCCGATCCAGGCCGAGACGAGCATCTGGAACGGCAGCCACGGTCCGACCCCGCCGGTCATCAGCGCGGACGCGAACAGCGACGTGCAGCCGAGCACGAACCCGAACCCCGGCCCGAACACCCGCCCGGCCAGGATCAGCAGGAAGAAGACGAGCTCGATCCCGGCCGTGCCCGCGCCCAGCCCGCGCAGGATCGCGTTGACCGCCGACAGCACGCCCAAGATGGCGAGCACCCGCGCGTCCATCCCGCCCTCGCTGAACTCCGCGAGCACGACCACGATCACCAGCGGCAGCAGGGCCAGGAAGATGAACGGCGGATCGACCCGCGCCGAGTCGGGCACGTCGAGCAGCAGCGGCCAGCCCAGCATCATCAGCCCCGCGAGCGACGCGACGGCCAGCACCGCCGCCGAGCGCGGGCGGATCGGGAGAGCGGTCGTGCCCGGCGTGCTCACGACGTCCTCAACGCCGTGACGACCTCGTCCACGCGCAACCAGGGCGGGCCGAGGATCTTGGTGACCTGCGGCGCGAAGGACGGCGAGGCGGCGACGACCTCGCGCGCCGGGCCGGAGGAGACGACCTCGCCCTCCGCGAGCACGATCACGTCGTCGGCGACGGTCGCGACGAACTCCACGTCGTGGGTGGCGATGAGCACCGCGTGCTCGTCGTCGGCCAGGTCGGAGACGATCCGGGCGAGCCCGGCCTTGGCGGTGTAGTCGAGCCCACGGGTCGGCTCGTCGAGGAGCACGATCCGGGGTCTGGCAGTCAGCACGATCGCCAACACCAGTGCCAGCCGCTGTCCCTCGGACAGATCCCTCGGGTGCATGGTGGCCTCGATCCCCGGGACGAGGCGCTCGAGCAGGTCGCGGCAGGTGCCGGCCCCGGCGTTAGCGCCGGCGTCGGCGGCGGCGCACTCCTCGGCTACGGACTCGAGGTAAAGCAGGTCGGCGGCGGTCTGCGGCACCAGGCCGACGAGCGAGCGCCGGCCCGCGGCGTCGAGGCGACCGGGATCCTGGTCCGCCACCGACACGGTGCCCGAGCGGCGCGCCTGCGAGCCTTGCAGCGTCCACATCAGCGTCGACTTGCCCGCACCGTTGCGCCCCATCAGGGCGGTCACGTGGCCGCTGCGCAGGTCGAGGTCGACGCCGTCCAGCACGACGTCGCGGCCGTGGGCGACCAGCAGCCCTCGGGCGGACAGCACCGTCGAGCCTGCGGGCGGCTCGGCGATGGCCGGCGCGGTCAGCTCCAGCGACCGCGCCTGCCGCCGGGCATCGCGCACGCTCAACGGCAGCGGCGACCAGCCGGCCGCACGGCCGAGCTCGATGATGGGGGGAACCACGGGAGACACGGCGAGGACGGCCGCGGGAGAGCCCACGAGCACTCCCCCGTCGCCGGTCAGCAGGCAGACGCGGTCGGCGAACGGCACCACCCGCTCGAGCCGGTGCTCGGCGAGCAGCACGGTGAGCCCGAGGTCGTGGACGAGCCGGGTCACCGTCGCCAGCACGTCCTCGGCAGCGGTCGGGTCGAGGGCCGAGGTCGGCTCGTCGAGCACCAGCAGGCGCGGGTGCGTGGTGAGGACCGCGCCGATCGCCACCCGCTGCTGCTGCCCACCCGAGAGTGTGCGCAGGTCGCGGTGTCGCAGCTCGGCGATGCCGAGCAGGTCGAGGGTCTCCTCGACCCGGCGGCGCATGGTGTCGCCGGGCAGGCCGAGCTGCTCCATGCCGTAGGCGAGCTCCTCCTCGACCGTGTCGGTGACGAAGCCGGCGACCGGGTCCTGCCCGACGTAGCCCACGATGTGCGCTCGGTCGCGCGGCGGCTGGTCGATCACGCTGACCCCGTCGATGAGTACGTCGCCGGACAGCGTGCCGCCGCTGAACCGCGGCACCAGACCGGTCAGCACGCCCAGCAACGTCGACTTGCCGACCCCGGTGCGCCCGGAGACGAGCACCAGCTCGCCCTCCTCGAGGGTGAGGTCGACACCGCGCAGGATGGCCGCCCCGTGAGTCGATCCGTCGTAGGCGAAGTGGATGTTGCGCAGCTCGATCACGCGCCGACCTCCAGGGGTGCCGAGATGGGCAGGCGCGGAGGTGGCGCGGCGAGGGCCGGCACGAGTCCCAGCAGGGCAGCACCGAGGGCGAGCACGCTGAGGTAGGGCATGGCCGACACGGACGGATAGACCACCAGCGGCTCGGCCCGACCCAGCTGCCACACGAGCGCACCGACGGCCAGCCCGGACCCGGCCACCACGAGCTCGGCGAGCTGCCAGCGGTCGGGGCGGTAACGCGAGCGCTCGACCCGGCGGCCGGCGCTGACCAGGCCGATCACCGCGACCAGCGTGCCCACGACCAGGAGTGGCCTGGCCAGCCAGCGAGGCGCCGTCTCGTCGAGCAGCGCGTAGGTGCCGACGCACAGGCCGCAGAGCGCGCTCAGCAGCAGCACGCCGGTCGTCCACCGCTGGCCGCGCGTCGCCGAGCCGGCGCGGCCGTAGCCGCGCGCGTCCATGCCCGCCGCCAACGCCAGCGAGCGCTCCAGCGCGTCCTCGAGCACCGGCACCAGGAACCGGCGGAGCCTTCCGACCCGGCCGCTCGCGTCACCTCGCAGCGCCTGGGCCGCGCGGACGCGGCGGGCACTGTCGGCGAGCTGCGGGAAGACGGTGACGGCGACGACGAGGGCGGTGCCGATCTCGTAGAGCGCGGGCGGCACCGACTTGAGCAGCCGCTTGGGGTTGGCGAGCGAGTTGGCGGCGCCGATGCAGATCACGATCGCGGCGAGGCGCAGGCCGTCATAGAGCCCCGACAACAGCGCCTCCTGGGTGATCGGCCCGAGCAACCGCACCCCCGCGACCCACTCGGGCAGCGGAATCGTCGGCAGGTCGACCAGCACTCGACCCGAGCCCACGCCACCGAAGACGATCCGGAAGGCGACGCGGATGATCACGATCATCAGCCCGAGCAACAGGTAGAGCCGGAACGACCGCGCCCACGGGTGGTCGGAGCGTCGCGCCATCACCACCAGCGCCACAGACGTGACCAGCAGCCCGAGCAACAGCGGGTTGGTCGTCAGCGTCGCGGCACCCGCCAGGCCGACGGCCCAGGTCCACCAGGCGACCGGATGCAGGTCACGGGCCAGTCGGGGTGCCATCAGTGGCGGGTACGCCGTCGTGCGGCGTACGTCGACATGCCGATCGCCACCAGCAGCAGGCCCAGGATCGTCAGGGTGAGCCAGGTCGGGACCCGAGCAGAGTCGGCGTCGGCCTGCATGGCGTCGGGGGTGGCGTCGGGGGTGGCGTCGCGAGGCGCCGCCGGCTGCTCGGTCGCGCTCGCCGACGGCGACCGGGTGGGCCTCCGGGCCGGCTCCGTGGTGGGCCGGCCGGGCGATGCGGCGCTCGCGCTCGGGGCCGGGG
>NZ_JANPEO010000047.1:0-9229 GCF_031422975.1 Nocardioides sp.
CCTGCCTGCGCGCCGCGCGCGCATCCGTTTGCGCGTGCGCAGGTTCGTGAAAGGTTTTTTCGTGGGTTCTGTCATCAAGAAGCGGCGCAAGCGCATGGCCAAGAAGAAGCACCGCAAACTGCTCAAGAAGACGCGCGTTCAGCGTCGTAAGCTCGGCAAGTAGCCGCTGCCACCATCATCGGGTAGGGGGGCGTAGGTCATGGGACGGGTCGTACTGGTCACCGGGATCTCCCGGGACATCGGTCGCCGCTTCGCGCGTGCAGCCACCGCAGACCCTTCCATCGACCGCGTCATCGGCGTCGATGTCGTCCCGCCACGCGGGGACATCGGCGACGTGTCGTTCGTGCGCGCCGACATCCGCAGCCCGGTCATCGCGAAGGTGCTCGCCAAGGAGGACGTCGACACCGTCGTCCACATGAGCGTCATCGCCACCCCCGGCTCGGCCGGCGGTCGCAACACGATGAAAGAGCTCAACGTCATGGGCACGATGCAGCTGCTGGCTGCCTGCCAGAAGTCGCCGACGCTCAGGAGCCTCGTCGTGAAGTCGACGACGACGATGTACGGCGCCAGCTCGCGCGACCCCGCGATGTTCTCCGAGGACATGGGACCGAAACGGCTGCCCAGCGCGGGCTACGCCAAGGATGTCTACGAGATCGAGGGCTACGTTCGCGGCTTCGCGCGCCGCCGCCCCGACGTCAACGTCACCACCATCCGCGCGGCCAACGTCATCGGGCCGCACGTCGTCAGTCCCATCACCAGCTACTTCCGGCTGCCGGTGATCCCCCGGGTGCTCGGCTTCGACCCGCGGCTGCAGTTCCTGCACGAGGACGACCTGCTCGACGTGCTCAGGCACGCGGCGGTCTCCGACATCTCGGGGACCTTCAACGTCGCCGGTGACGGCATGCTCATGCTGACCCAGGCGATCCGTCGCCTCAACAGGCCCTCCGTGGCCATGCCCCGCTTCGCGGTGGGTCGCCTCGGCTCCGTGCTCCGGCAGGCCCGGGTCGCCGACTTCTCGCCCGAGCAGCTCGGCTTCTTGACCTTTGGTCGCGGCGTCGACACAAATCGCATGCGCAGGGTGCTCGGCTTCGAGCCGCGCTACTCCACCGCCAGCGCCTTCGCCGACTTCGGCATCTCGCTCGGTGTGCCGGTGCGCGGCGACGTACTCCTTCCCGTTGCGAAGGGTGAGGCTCGTGTCTGACGCCAGGAACTCCGACGCACAGATCATCCCGATCGGCACCAACGGTCGCCCCGGTCGTGGCACCGGTCGCGATCGTCCGTCCTCGGCGGCTCGCAGTCTGGTCCGCCCGCCGAAGCCGCCCGCAAAGACGGCCGCCTCCGTTGCCTCGAAGCCTCTTGCCAAGTCCGCCCCGACAAGGGCGGCGACTCCGCCGTCGGCTCCCGCCGCCGAGCCGGCGCCGCGCCCCGCCGTGACGACCCAAGAGCGCCACCCCCTCGCCGGAGTTCCGATCGGCGACTGGTTCTCCGCCTTCCAGGGGGCGGCGATCGAGATCTTCGGCGACCACTGGGAGCGTCGTCTGGCCGAGATGATGGCGTTCTTGCGCCGTCGTCTCTCGGGCGAGTACGTCGTGGACGACTACGGCTTCGACACCGAGGTCACCGAGCGCTTCTTCCTGGCCGCCCTGCGCCCGATCGCGGAGAAGTGGTTCCGCATCGAGGTGCGCGGCGCCGAGAACATCCCGACCACCGGTGGCGCGCTCGTGGTCTCCAACCACTCCGGCACGCTGCCCGTCGACGGCCTGATGACCATGCTGAAGATCCACGACGAGACGGGCCGGTTCCTGCGTCCGCTCGGCGCCGACCTCGTCTTCAGACTGCCCGTCGTCAGCACCCTCGCCCGCAAGGGCGGGGCGACCCTCGCGTGCGGCGAGGACGCCGAGCGGATGCTGTCCGGCGGCGAGCTCGTCGGCGTGTGGCCCGAGGGGTTCAAGGGCATCGGCAAGCCCTTCAGCGACCGCTACAAGCTGCAGCGGTTCGGCCGTGGTGGCTTCGTCTCGGCCGCGCTGCGCACCGGAGTGCCGATCATCCCGCTGTCGGTCGTCGGCGCCGAGGAGATCTACCCCCTCGTCGGCAACCTCCCGTCGCTGGCGCGCCTGCTCGGCATGCCCTACATCCCGATCACGCCGTTCTTCCCGCTGCTGGGCCCGCTCGGCCTGGTGCCGCTGCCGTCGAAGTGGCTGCTCGAGTTCGGCGAGCCGATCCGCACCGACTCCTACGACGCGGTCGAGGCGGACGACCCGATGCTGGTCTTCAACGTGACCGACCAGGTGCGCGAGACCATCCAGCAGACGCTGTTCACCCTGCTGCGCGAGCGGCAGAGCGTCTTCCGCTGACCTGATCGCTCAGGGCAGCAGCGGGTCCGTCGCGCCGTCGAGCGTGCCTAGGAGCCCGTCGATCGTGCCGTCGAGCGTGGTGCCGACTCCGGTGAGCTCGGGGTTCGCGTCCGGCAGAGCGGCAGTCGCGGTCGACAGGTCTCCCGTGAGCAGCTTGGTGACCTCGTTGACCGGGGTCTTGACAGCCTTTCCGGGGAGCCCGGGGGTCTTGCCGGGGAGCCCGGGGGTCTTGCCGGTCGGGGTCGGGGTCGCCGTCGCATCGGGCACCTCGAGATCGGGCACCTCGACGTCGTCGACGCCCTGACCGGAGATCGCGTCGGGGGAGGCGGGTGACGTGGGCTGGGGTCCGCCGGCCTTCGCCGGTGTGAGCAGGCCGGGATCCTGGCTGGCGGTGAGGATCAGCGTCGTCACGCCGCTCGAGACGTTGCCGCCGGACAGCAGGTTGGGCGGGATCGAGGTCACGTCGCCACCGCACGACGGGCACCGCCGGCTGGCCGCGAGGTCGATGTCGGCGAGCCGCTCGCCCGCCGCCACGAGACTGTCGTGGGCGGACGCGGGCAGCGACGACTCCAGCGCGGAGAGGCGGTCCATGCTCGAGCTGGTGAACGAGCGGAGCTCGGTGATCAGGGCTTTGTCGCCCGTGTCGTCGTACGCCGCGAGCAGTGCGTCGGAGGCTTCGTCCGCCTGGTCGCTGAAGGTCTCCAGCGTCGACTCGACGGCGCTGACGCTGGCCGGGTTGCCGCGCGCGGCGAGGTCACTGATCTCGTCGAGGCGACCACGGGCGTTGGCGAGCAACGCCTCGCCCTTCGCGGTGTCGCTGCGGGAGATGCCGGTCTGGATGTTCTCGATCGCACGCTTGACGGGGTAGAGCGACTCGCCGGGCAGGGCGGTCTGAGCGGCGACCACCATCGAGGTGGTCGCGCCGACGAGGGCGGCCGCACCGAGCACGGTGGCGAGGCGACGGTCGCGTCGGTAGGAGCGCACCGGCAGCACGAGGCGCTGCTCCTCGGCGGTCAGGGGGCGGGCGGCCTGGGGGAGCAGGGCTGTGTCGGCCTCGACCATCAGGCGCGAGCGCAGGTCGGCGACGAACTCGGCACGCGGGGCAAGCTGCGGGACCGCGCGCAGGTCGTGCACGACGGCCAAGAGCGCAGCGAACTCCTGCGCGTCCTGCTCGGTGAGCGGACGCGACAGTGCCGCATCGAACTCCTCTGCGCGTCGTCGCGCTGAGAAAGGCCCAGTCATCGCTTTCTTCCTTGCTTTCGCAGGCCACTTGTGGTGGCCGTTCGGTGCCCCTCCACCGAGCCAAACGACCCGGTGAGGACGGAAGTTACGCGGCCGGTCGGGCCACTTCGGTGGCGCTGGTCACGCCACAGGATCGGCGAGGTCATCACTCACGCAACCCTTCGGGCATCAGCTTGGCCAGATTGCGTACTCCACGCAGCTGGAGCTGCTTGATCGCGCCGTCGGAGCGGCCCAGCGACTGCGCCGTCTCGGCGATGCTCATGCCTTGCAGGAAGCGCATGATCAGGCACTCTCGCTGCTCGGTCGGCAGTTGGGTGAGGGCCTTGAGGAGGACCTCGTTGGTCAGCCCTGCCAGCACGACCGACTCGGGTCCCTCGGTCAGTCCGTCATGGAGGCTCATGTCCTCGGTGGTCATCTCGAGACGAGTGCGTCCGGCCTTGAAGTGGTCGGTGGTGAGGTTGCGCGCGATCGTCATCAGCCAGGCGCCGAAGTCGCGCCCCTGCCAGCGGAAGTTGTTCATGCTCCGCAGGGCGCGGAAGAACGTGTCGGCCGTGAGGTCCTCGGCGAGTGTCGCCGAGCGGGTGCGGTAGTAGAGGAAGCGGTAGACCGCGGGCTGGTAGTGGTCGTAGAGCAGTCCGAATGCTTCCTTGTCGCCGCCACGGGCGAGCTCGACGAGCGCGATCAGTCGGGAGCGGTCGGCCTCGCTCTCCTCCGAGGAGGTGGCCTGGTCGGCGTCGCCGTAGTCACCGGTTGCGCCGCCGGCTCCGGCCGGACCGGGCGTTGGAGTCGTTGCGGCCTCGGCGAGCAGTGCGCCGATGGGTGCGCCCTGCGGCGTACACAGGGACGGCGAGAGGGCCAGTGCGACGGCGCGGCGAAGCGCGTCGAGCCCAGCCGACGGATCACAGTCGCCCCACATGATTCCTGAACACCCTCCCAGGTGTGGCCAGCACCTCGACCACGCGGCAAGGGTATGCGGGTCGGAGGACAAAGTGAACCGAAGCCACCTGATGACCAGACCAGAAGGGCCGAGCTCGGGTCAGTGTCGCCGAGACCGCACGGCCGCGCCAGCGGCGACGGCCCCGCTCAACCCGCCCGCGGCGGCGGCCACGACCAGGCCGGCCCGGGCGGCCTTCCGACCGGTGCGGTAGTCGCGGATCCGCCAGCCGTGCGCCTTCGCGTGGGTGCGCAGCCGGGCGTCGGGGTTGATCGCGATCGGGTCACCGACCATGGACAGCATGGGCAGGTCGTTGAACGAGTCGGAGTAGGCCGAGCAGCGGCTGAGGTCGAGCCCTTCGCGCGCAGCCAGGGCCTTGATCGCCTCCGCCTTCGCCGGGCCGTGCAGAAGGTCGCCCACGAGACGGCCGGTGTAGACGCCGTCCTCGTGCTCGGCGACGGTGCCCATGGCACCGGTCAGGCCGAGCCGGCGGGCGATGATCGAGGCGATCTCGATCGGCGCCGCGGTCACCAGCCACACTCGCTGCCCCTGGTCGAGGTGCATCTGCGCGAGGGCTCGGGTGCCCGGCCAGATGCGGTGCTGCATGCCCTCGTCGAAGACCTCCTCGCCGATCTCCTCCAGCTCCTTGACGGTGTGCCCGGCGATGAAGCTCAGAGCGGAGTTGCGGGCGTCGGCGACGTGCTCGGGGTCCTCGACACCGACGACGCGGAAGTAGGTCTGCTTCCAGGCGGCGCCGAGGATGTCGCGGGTCGAGAAGAAGTTGCGCCGGTGCAGTCCCCGCGCGAGGTGGAAGATGCTCGCGCCCTGCATCACGGTGTTGTCGACGTCGAAGAAGGCGGCCGATGTGAGATCGGTGGGCATGTTGAGTGCCGCCTCCACTTCGGCCGCGGCCGCGGCGGCCTCACCTGCCAACGCGGAGCGCTGCTGGAGGTTGAGTCGGCGGTGCTTTTCAGGCGGCGTCACGACGGTCAGCGTAGACCCGCAAGCCCGCCCGCACCGTGAGCGCGTATGGAAGTATCGGCCCATGCTGCAGACCGACGTCGCCGACCTCCTGCTGCACGCGTCGGAGGAGGCGCCGGATCGTCTCGCGGTCGTGGAGTCCGGTGGTCGCGGGCGCACCTGGCTCGAGCTGGAGCACGACGTCGCGTCCTTTGCGACCGGACTGGGCGGGCTCGGCATCCTCGCTGGCGCGCGGGTGATGCTCGTGATCGGCAACCGCCTCGAGTTCGTGACCACCTACCTCGGCGTGCTGCGCGCGCAGGTCGTGGCCGTCCCCGTCAACCCCCGCTCGACCGCTGACGAGCTCGCCCGGATGATCGCCGACTCCGGCACCCGGCTGGTGGTCGCCGATCCCGTCGCCCTGGACGCGGTCCGCGCGGCGTGCGCGCAGGTGACGGCCGCCCTCGACGGCGCGGAGACGGACCTCGACGCCGGCCTCGTCGTCCGCGCCCACCGGCCCCGCATCGTCGTCATCGACACGGCCCCGGCTCAGGGGGAGGTGGCCTACGCCGACGTGCTCGCCACCGAGCCCCGCCACCTGCCCCCGCTGCCGGACCCGGAGAAGCTGGCCGCCCTCCTCTACACCAGCGGCACGTCCGGGCGTCCGCGCGCGGCGATGCTCACCCATCGCGCGCTGCTGGCCAATCTGGCGCAGGTCGCCGAGGTCGAGCCGCCGATGATCCACGGCGACGACGTCGTGCTCGGCGTGCTGCCGCTCTTCCACGTCTACGGCCTCAACGCAGTCCTCGGCGGTGTCCTGCGCCACCGCGCCAAGCTGCTGCTGGTCGAGCACTGGGACCCGCTCGGCGCCCTGGACCTGATCGAGGACGAGGCGGTCAGCGTGCTGCCCATCGCGCCGCCCGTCTTCGCCCACTGGCGCGGAGTCGAGGACCTCGTCGACCGGCTCGGCCCCGTACGTCTCGTGCTCTCCGGTTCGGCGCCGCTGACGCCCGAGGTGATCGAGGAGTTCACTGCGCTGACCGCCATCCCCGTCCACCAGGGCTACGGCCTGACCGAGGCCTCGCCGGTCGTGACGAGCACGCTGTGCAGCGCGACCCTGCAGAACGGCTCCGTCGGGGCAGCGCTGCCCGGCATCGAGCTCCGCCTCGTCGACGAGACCGGTCACCCGGTCGTGGGCGAGGACCCGGGAGAGATCCAGGTCAAGGGCGCCAACCTGTTCAGCGGCTACTGGCCCGACGGCTCGGGCGGCCCGAGCGCCGAAGGCTGGTGGTCGACCGGTGATGTCGGCTTCCTGGACCCGACGGGTGACCTCTTCCTCGTCGACCGGATCAAGGAGCTCATCATCGTCAGCGGCTTCAACGTCTATCCCTCCGAGGTCGAGGACGTCCTGCGCGAGGTGCCGGGTGTCCGCGATGCCGCGGTGATCGGAGTCCCGGACGAGCTGACGGGCGAGGCCGTCGTTGCATATGTCGTGGCGCGCGACGACAGCGACCCCGGGGCCGTCGGCCTCGCCGACGCCGCGCGCGACCACGCGGCTGCCCGGCTGGCGCGCTTCAAGCAGCCGACCCGGATCGAGGTCGTCGACGAGCTTCCGCTGACCGTCACCGGCAAGGTGCAGAAGGGCCGGTTGCGCGGGATGGAGCGCCGGCGCCAGCTGGGGCTGCTCGAGTGAGCGCACCGCGGATCACGCTGTACGGGCGCACCGGCTGCCACCTGTGCGAGGAGGCCCGGACGGTCATTGTGGCCGTCTGCGCCGAGCTGGGCGAGTCCTTCACCGAGGTCGACATCGACACCGACCCGGCGCTGCAGCAGCGCTTCAGCGACGAGGTGCCCGTGACGTTCGTCGATGGGCGTCAGCACGACTTCTGGCGCGTCGACCCGCAACGGCTGCGCTCCGCCCTGCGCGCCTGAGCCCCGCGAGTCGGCGCGAACACCCGGACGGGTCGGCGCGAACACCTGGCCGGGTCGGCGCGAACACCTGGCCGAGTCGGCGCGAGGTCATCGGCAAGTCGGCGCCAAGTGATCGGCCTGCATCTGCCGACTCGGCGTGAGGTTCACGCCGACTCGTCAGCAGGGTGGCGCCGACTCGGCGGTGATGGCGGAAGGCGCGCTCGTCACCCCCAGTGCGGGTGGGTCATGTCACATGTGCTAGTCCGCAGCTCGGCTCAGTTTGTTCTCCCGTTCACAAACTCCTACAGTGATCGCGCCGACTCGACCTCACACGGGTTTCCCACACCCGGGATCGCGTCGGCTGGAAAGAAGACGCAGTGACTGCACGGACGTCCAACGACCAGGCCCGGGACATTCCCGAGGCCACTGTCGCTCGGCTACCCGTCTATCTCCGTGCCCTCATCACGCTCGCCGAGCAGGGCATCGAGACCTGCTCCTCCGAGGAGCTCGCCTCCGCTGCCGGCGTCAACTCCGCCAAGCTCCGCAAGGACCTTTCGTACCTCGGCAGCTACGGCACCCGCGGTGTCGGCTACGACGTCGAATACCTGCGCTACCAGATCGCCCGCGAGATCGGGGTGACACAGGACTGGCCTGTCGTCATCGTCGGTATCGGCAACCTGGGTCACGCCCTCGCCAACTACTCCGGCTTCCGCAGCCGCGGTTTCCGCGTGGTCGCCCTGCTGGACGCCGACCCCGACCGGCACGACGAGGTCGTGGCCGGCGTCGACGTGCGCCCGTTCAGCGAGCTCGAGGCGATCGTGGTCGAGCACGGTGTGGCCATCGGAGTCATCGCCACGCCCGCCCTGGCCGCCCAGGACGTCGCCGACCGCATGGTCAGGGCCGGCGTCACCAGCATCTTGAACTTCGCCCCGACCGTGCTCTCGGTGCCGGACGGTGTCGACGTGCGCAAGGTCGACCTGTCGATCGAGCTGCAGATCCTCGCCTACCACGTCCAGCGCAAGGCAGCGGCCAGCCTTGTCGAGGCCGACGCCGTGACGGAGGATTCGGCATGAGCGTCCTCGTCGTCGGTGTCTCCCACAAGTCGGCCCCCGTCGCGCTGCTCGAGCGGCTCGCTCTCGACGCCGAGGGCGTCACCAAGCTCGTCGACGACCTGATGGGCAGCGAGCACGTCGGCGAGGCGACCGTGATCGCCACCTGCAACCGGCTCGAGGTGTACGCCGACGTCGACCGCTTCCACGGCAGCGTCGAGGAGGTCTCCCGACTGCTGGTCGAGCGCGCCGGCGAGTCCACCGAGGCGCTCGTGCCACACCTCTACGTCCACTACGACGACGGTGCCGTCTCCCACCTGTTCAACGTCGCGTCGGGTCTGGACTCGATGGTGGTCGGAGAGGGCCAGATCCTCGGCCAGACCCGCGAAGCGCTGCGACTCGGCCAGGAGCTCGGCTCCGTCGGCCCCGCCCTCAACGTCTTGTTCCAGCAGGCCCTGCGCGTCGGCAAGCGCTCGCACGCCGAGACCGACATCGACCGCGCGGCCCCCTCGCTGGTGAGCGCCGCGCTCGAGCGGATCCCCGGCTCGGTCGCCGGCCGTCGCGTCGTCGTGGTGGGAGCGGGCGCGATGGCGTCGCTCGCCGTCGCCACCGTCTTCCGGCTCGGTGCCAGCGACATCGTGGTCGTCAACCGCACCAGCGACAGCGCCGACCGGCTCGCGCGCGAGTACGCCGCCCGGTCGGTGCCGCTCGCCCGTCTGTCCGGCGCTCTCGCCGACGTCGACGTCATCGTGTCCTGCACCGGCGCCGCCGGTGTCCTC
>NZ_JANPEO010000048.1:0-4599 GCF_031422975.1 Nocardioides sp.
CGATCTCGCGCGCGACGTCGGCCGGGCCGAACTGCTGGGCGTCCGCCACCACGTGGGTCGCGGCGTGACAGCCGACGGCCAGCGCCGCGCGCAGCTGTTCGACCGCGTCGGCGTCGCCGAGGGTCAGCACGGTGGCCTCGCCCCCGGTCGCCGCCGCGGCCTGCACCGCCAGCTCGACCGCGCACTCCTCGTGCGGGCTGGTCGTGAATCCGGAGAAGCGGCCGTCGACCGACTGGCCGTCCTCGGTCAGCACGACCTCGCTGGTGGAGTCGGGCACGCGCTTGACGCAGACGAGGACGTTTGCACTCATCGTGGGGTGAGTCATCGAATGCGCTCGTTGCCGGGGTCGAACAGCGGGGTGGCGTCGATCGAGCCGACGGTCACCGGATACAGCTCCTCCATGTAGGACACCGCGAGGTGGTGGCCGATGACGGCCTGCTCGGGCGGGAGGTAGGCGAGCAGCACGTGCTTGCCCAGTGACGGCGCGGAGCCGGCCGAGGTGACATAGGGGTGGTGTCCGTGGCCGTCAGTGAGGAGCTCACCGTCGCTGGTCATGATCGGCTCGCCGCCGAGCATGTAGCGCTTGGTGCCGCCGGCCGAGGTGTGGTCGTCGACGGTCAGCGTGCAGAGCACGGTGGCGGGTGCCTGCTCTCGCTGGGCGAGGTAGGCCTGTTTGCCGACGAAGTCGGCCTGCTTGACCTTGGGCCGCTGCATGCCCGCCTCGACGATCGACCGCTCCGCGTCGAGCTCGGCGCCGTAGGCGCGATAGCCCTTCTCGACGCGGCCGGTGGTGCCGTAGACCCCGATGCCGGCGGGTACGGCGCCGTACGGGGCACCGGCCCCGAGGAGCGCCTCCCACAGGTCGGCGGCGTCGTCCATCGCCACGTAGAGCTCCCAGCCGAGCTCGCCGACGTAGGAGATCCGGGAGGCGAGGACGGTGCTGCCCTTGCCAGAGTCGATGGACACAGTGATCTCGCGGCACGACAGGAAGCCGAAGCCGGCGTCGGAGACGTCGTCGGCGGTGAGGGACGCGAGGATGTCGCGGGCCTTCGGGCCCCAGATGCCGATCGTGGAGACGTCGTTGGTGACGTCGGTCAGGGTGGTCGCCCCATCGTCCGGCAGCTGGTCGGTGAAGGTCTTGCGATCGGCCATCCCGTGCGCTCCGCCGGTGACGACGCGGAAGTGGGCGTCGCCGAGCCGCATCACCGTGAGGTCGGACAGGAACCCGCCCTTCGCGTCGAGCACGGGGGTGTAGACGACCTTGCCGACGGCAACGTCGCACTGGGCCACGCAGGTGCGCTGCACGGTCTCGAGCGCGCCCGGTCCGATGATGTCGAGGATCTGGAAGGCGCTCAGGTCGATCACGGCCGCGGCCTCGCGCATGCGCAGATGCTCGGCGTTGATGATCGGGCTCCACCAGCGCGCGTCCCACTCGTGCTCGCGCGGCATCACGGCGTCGCCGTACGCCTCGAGCAGACCGGCGTTGGACTCGTACCAGAACGGCCGCTCCCAGCCGGCCGTCTCGAAGAACACCGCACCGAGCTTCTGCTGCGACGCGTGCATCGGCGAGAGGCGCTGGTCGCGGTCGGAGTCGTACTGCTCGGCCGGGTGGATGATGCCGTAGGTCTTGATGAACGACTCGGTGGTGCGCAGCCGGGTGTGCTCGCGGCGCTTCTGATGGTCGTGGAACCGGGCGATGTCGCTGTGGTGGATGTCGATCTCGGAGTGGCCGTGGGTCATCCACTCGGCGACCGCGCGACCGACGCCCGGGCCCTCCTTGATCCACACCGCGGACGCGGTCCAGAGGCCCTTGACCATGCTCTCGCCGAGGATCGGGTTGCCGTCGCAGGTCAGCGACAGCAGGCCGTTGATGGCGTAGCGCATCTCCGCACCCTCGGCGCCGAGCAGCTCCGGCATCAGCTCGTAGGCCTGCTCGAGCTGCGGGTCGAAGTCGTCCTCGGTGAACGGCATCTCGGTCGGCGAGAGCTTGGCCTGCTCGATCGAGGGGATGTCCTCGGGCTCGTGCAGGATCGCACGGTGGGCGTAGGAGCCGACCTCCATGTCGGCACCGTGCTGGCGCTCGTAGCAGAACGTGTCCATGTCGCGGACGATCGGGAAGGAGATCTCCCCCTCGGTCCCGACCAGCTGCGGGCAGGGCCCGACGCTGATCATCTGGTGCACGGCCGGGGTCAGCGGGATGCTGATGCCGGCCATGTCGCCGAGCTTCGGACTCCACACTCCGGCGGCGATGACGACCGTGCCGGCCACGATGTCGCCGCCCGTGGTGCGCACCGTCGTGATGCGGCGCTGACCGTGTGGGCCGTCCTCGGTGTCGAGGCCGATGACCTCGACGCCTGCGGCGACAGTCAGCTCGCCGGTCGCCAGGGCCCGCTCGCGCATGATGGTGCCCGCGCGCAGCGAATCGACGACGCCGACGCCGGGGGTCCAGAAGGCACCGATGAACTGGTCGGTCTCGATGAAGGGCACCTTCTCCTTCACGAACTCCGGGGTGACCAGCTCGGACTCGATGCCCCACGCCTTGGCGCTCGACATCCGCCGGCGCAGCTCCTCCATGCGCTCCTCGGTGCGGGCGATCTCGAAGCCGCCCGACTGCGTGAAGACGCCCATCTCCTGGTACTGCCGGACCGAGTCGAGGGTCAGGTCGGTGATCTCGCGGGAATGGTCCACGGTGAAGATGAAGTTGGACGCGTGTCCGGTCGAGCCGCCCGGGTTGGGCAGGGCTCCCTTGTCGATCTGCACGACGTTGCGCCACCCGAGCCGGGTCAGGTGGTGCACGAGGCTGTTGCCGACGATGCCGGCGCCGATGACGACGACGTCGGCGGTGGCGGGGACCTGGGCCATGTCTATCTCCTGTTGCGTCATGCGCAACGAATTGCGCCATATGGAACAACCTAAAGGTACGCCGCCGCTCCCTGCTGGTGTCAAGAGTGACCGTGGCCCGGCCGGAGATTCCCGGCCGGGCCACGCCGAGTCGCGCTCAGGACATCCAGGCGGCGACCTTGTCGGGGTTCTCCTCGATCCACTGCGCCGCGGCGTCCTCCGGGGACATGCCGTCGTCCGCGATGTAGGCGGCGACGACGTTCTGGTCCTCGTTGGTCCAGGTGAAGTTCTGCACCAGGCCGACGGCGGTGGAGTCGCCTTGCGACCACTCGGTGCCGACAACCTTCTTCAGCACGGTCTCGGGGTAGTCGCAGGCGACCGTCTGCGGGTCGTCCTGGCAGCCGTCCTCGTAGGCCGGCAGCGCGACCCTCGTCATCGCCACCTCGGCGTTGAAGTACTGCGGCTCGTACCAGTAGCCGATGACCCACTCCTTGTTCTTCTCCGCCGTGCGGAACGCCTCGATCGAGGCGGCCTCGCTGCCGGAGAAGACCACCTTGAAGTCAAGATCGAGGTTGCTCACGATCGCCTCGTCGAACTGGACGTAGGACGGGTCGGCCCCGAGGAACTGGCCCTGGCCCCCGGACTCGGAGGTGGCGAACTCGGAGGCGTACTTGTTCAGGTTCTCGTAGTCGAGGATGTCCGGGTGCTCCTCGGCGAGCCACGGCGGGACGAACCAGCCGATGATGCCGATGTTGCCCTGCGGACCGAAGTCGCTGGCGGTACCGTCGCCAGAGTCGGCGAAGAACTTCTTCTCGAGGTCGGGGTGGCCCCAGTCCTCGATCACGACGTCGACCTCGCCGGTGCCGAAGCCCTGCCAGGACACGTCCTCCTTCAGATCCTTGTAGTTGACGGTGCACCCCAGCTTGTCCTGGGCGACGGTGCCGACGACGTAGGCGCTGGCCTGGTAGCCGACCCACGGGTTGACGGCCATGTTGAGCTCGCCGCACTCACCGCCCGCGCCGGCCGCCTGCGACTCGTTGGCCTCGGTCGCCTTGTCGACGGAACCTCCGCCACAGGCAGTCAGCGCCAACGTGGCGACCGCCGCGAGTGCGCCTGATCGGGCCCACCGGCTTCTGGCAATCCTCATGATGCTTCTCCTCATCTCATGGGTTGTGCGACAAAACTCGTTGTCACTACTTGGGCGGCCCGATGGGCAGCCGCGTGTTGAAGGCTCGGCGCGTCCCCGGGCCGTCGTCTCGGCGTGCATCGGCAGCGGCGCGGGTGATCCGGTCGAGCATCACGCCGAGCAGCACGATGGTCAGTCCCCCGGCCGCGCCCTTGCCCCACTCCTCGCTGCGCGAGATCCCGAGCACGACGTCGTAGCCGAGCGCGCCGGCGCCGACCAGGCCACCGATCACGACCATGGCCAGCACGTAGAGCAGGCCCTGGTTGGTGGCCAGCACGAGCGACCCCCTGGCCATCGGCAGCTGCACCTTGGTGATCTCCTGCCAGGTTGTCTGGCCGGTCGAGCGGCCGGCCTCGAGGGTCGTCGGGGAGACGCCCTTCACGCCGTCCGCGACCAGCTTGATGGCCGCCGGGGCGGCGTACACGATGCCGGCCACGATGGCGGTGAACCGGGACGGACCGAACAGCGCGAGCACCGGGATCAGGTAGACGAACGGCGGGATCGTCTGGCCGGCGTCGAGAAGCGGCCGGATGGCGAAGTCGACCCGGAGGTCGCGCGCCATCCAGACGCCG
>NZ_JANPEO010000049.1:0-2810 GCF_031422975.1 Nocardioides sp.
GTCAGACCGTTGCCTGGATGCGTCGCGACGGCTCGGTCAAGAACGTCAAGATCACCGAGCTCCTCATCACCGAGGGCCTCGAGCGCCAGCCCGGCCAGAGCGCCGGCCCCGGCGACATCGTCGCTGTCGCAGGCATCCCCGAGATCACCATCGGCGAGACCCTGGCCGACGCCGAGACTCCGGTCGCACTGCCGCTCATCCACGTCGACGAGCCCGCGATCTCGATGACGATCGGCACCAACACCTCGCCGCTCGTCGGCCGTACCAAGGGTGGCAAGGTCACCGCTCGCCTCGTCAAGGACCGTCTCGACCAGGAGCTCGTCGGCAACGTGTCGCTGCGCATCCTGCCGACCGAGCGTCCCGACGCGTGGGAGGTGCAGGGCCGCGGCGAGCTGGCGCTGGCCATCCTCGTGGAGCAGATGCGTCGCGAGGGCTTCGAGCTCACCGTCGGCAAGCCGCAGGTGGTCACCAAGGAGGTCAACGGCAAGGTGCACGAGCCGTACGAGCGCATGACCATCGACGCCCCCGAGGAATACCTCGGCACGATCACCGAGCTGCTCGCCTCCCGCAAGGGCCGCATGGAGTCGATGACCAACCACGGCAGCGGCTGGGTCCGCATGGAGTTCATGGTGCCGGCGCGTGGCCTGATCGGCTTCCGTACCGAGTTCCTCACCGACACCCGCGGCACGGGCATCGCGCACGGCATCTCCGAGGGCTACGAGCCCTGGGCCGGCGAGATCCGCTCGCGCACCAACGGTTCGCTCGTCGCCGACCGCAAGGGTGCCGCGACGGCGTACGCCATGACCAACCTGCAGGAGCGGGGGATCATGTTCCTCGAGCCAACGACCGAGGTCTACGAAGGCATGATCGTCGGGGAGAACTCCCGCGCCGACGACATGGACGTCAACATCACCAAGGAGAAGCAGCAGACCAACATCCGCTCCGCCACCTCCGACAACTTCGAGAAGCTGATCCCGCCGCGCCACCTGTCGCTCGAGCAGAGCCTCGAGTTCTGCCGCGACGACGAGTGCGTCGAGGTCACCCCCGACTCGGTCCGCATCCGCAAGGTCGTGCTCGACGCCAACGCCCGCGCCAAGACCGCGTCGGTGGCCCGTAAGGCGAACAAGTAATCAGCTTGGTTTCCCCGGATATCCGGGGAACTTCCTGCTGTGTGAGCAAAGCATTGGTCACACAGCAGGAGTTCTGACCACCAAGCATCCCTTGGGCGGTGTTCCAGGCGCCCGCCCCTCGGCGGCGTGGTTATCCACAGGCGCTGCGGCGCACGCATGACTCGTACGGCGCGGGGCAGCGTCGCCACATGATGAAGCCGCCCCCAACCGACCTCGACGGGCTCCTCCGCCTGCGTAGCGAGCTCATCGCCGAGGGTCTGACCGACAACCAGATCGCCCGACTGCGCCGCACGAAAGTGCTGCACCGAGTGCGACACGGTGCCTACGTCCCGCACGAGGTGTGGAGCGAGCTCACACCCGAGGACCGCCACCGGCTCCTCTCGAGAGCAGTGCTGCGCGCGGCGCACGAGACGTCGGCCCTGACGCACATCTCATCGGTCGTCGAGCGGGGCATCCCCGTGTGGGGACTGCCTCTTGGAGCGGCGCACACGACTCAACTCATCCGCCGGAAGGCAGGCCGACGAGTCGCGGACTGGACTCCGCATCGCGGCCTGCTCCTCGAGGGGGAGGTGGAGGAGGTCAATGGGGTCTGCGTGAGCATCGCGCCCCGATCGGCCGTCGAGATCTGCTCGATCACCACGGTCGAACCGGCGCTGGTCGTCGTCAACGGGCTGCTGCGGGCCAAGGCGATGACCCTGGAGGAGTTCGCCGAACAGGCAGCCCTGTGCCGCCTGTGGCCTGGCAGCCTCACCACCGACATCGTGCTGCGGCTCGCCGATCCTCGCCCGGAGTCGGTGGCCGAGGACCGCTTCTCCTACCTGTGCTATCGGCAATGCCTGCCCAAGCCGGAGCCCCAGGTCGAGATCTTCGACGAACACGGCACCCTCTTCGCCCGCGTCGACTTCGCGTGGCCCGATCACGGAGTGTTCATCGAGTTCGACGGCAAGGTGAAGTACGAGAAGCACCGCCGCGCGGGCGAGACTCTCGATGAGTACCTCATGCGCGAGAAGCGGCGTGAGGAGCAGATCTGCCAGCTCACCGGCTGGACGTGCATTCGCATCACCTGGGCCGACCTGGGCCGCCCCGCACTCCTTGCCGCACGCATCCGCAAGATCCTGGCTGTTCGAGCGCCGGTGGTCGGCTGACGGGTACGGCGACGCGCGCTGATCGCCGTACAGCCGAAGCAGGGCGCCGACCTTCGTGATCGAAACTCCTGCTTGTCCGGCAATGCTTTGGTGGCTACGTCAATCGGTCTAAGCAACGATCATGCTGCTGCCGGGTTGGCGAGCAGCTCGGCCAGCGCTTGCGCTGGGGTTTTGAGGTCGAGGGTAGGGCGTGGTCGGGCGTTGAGGGTGGCGGCGATCTTGGCGAGGTCCTTGGCGGTGTGGATCGAGAGGTCGCTGCCCTTCTCCAGCCAGTGGCGCAGGAGCCGGTTGGTGTTCTCGTTCGTGCCACGTTGCCACGGCGAGCGCGGGTCGCAGAAGTAGACCGGCATCGCGAGCCGCATCTGGATGTCGCGGTACTCGGCGAGCTCGCTGCCGCGGTCCCAGGTCAGGGACTGGCGCAGGTGCTCGGGCAGTTTGCTCATCTCACGGATCATCGCCTCGGCCACCGACTCTGCGTCGTGGCGGCCGGGCAGGTGCAGCAGGATCGTGACCCGGGTCGAGCGCTCGACCAGGG
>NZ_JANPEO010000050.1:0-2543 GCF_031422975.1 Nocardioides sp.
GACCCGACGCGCCATCCGCACCGGCGTGACGACCTGGCGAGCGACCAGCCAGGCCAGCCCCGCCACCAGCAACAGCAGGAGGGACCCGGCCGTCACCAGTGCCCGGCCGACCAGCGCGAGGGTCTCGCGCTGCTCGTCGAGGGAGTAGACGTAGTAGAGCGTGTAGGTGTCGTTGTCCGCCGGCAACGTCACCTGACTGCCGACCACGATGCCCGGGCCATCGGGCAGGCCGGGGATGTCGCGCGTGCTCCGGATGGTCGTGAACGTCCACGCCGTGGCAGTGGGCTCGTCGAACCGCTGCTGCAACGACTCCGGCACGCTCTGCAGGTCGAGGCCCTGGGTGAACTTCGCGCCACCGTCGGACAGCCGGCTGCCGGTGCCCGCGGCAGGCGACAGGATGGCCGCGAACCCGCGCGAGGAACCCCGGCTGATGATCGGCTTGATCAGGTCGTCCTGCTGCCGGGACTCGTCGACGTCGATGCCCTGGGCCGCACCCAGCTTGGTGCGGGCATCGGCCGTCTCGTTCTCCGCCTCGGCGATCACCTGGGCGACCCGGTTGTCGACGAGGCCGTCACGGGTCTGCTGCATCAGGAAGGCGCCGACGATCCCGACGACAGCCGCCGAGAGCAGCACGGTGCTCGCGACGACGCGGGCCTGGATGGAACGGCGCCAGAACGTGAGCGCGCGGCGGACGGCGTGGCTCGCGCGATCCAGCGGGCGGCTGGCCCGGGGCCCTGCCAACGGGGTGGACATGGTCGGCCTACGCCGTACCAGCCTTGTATCCCACGCCCCGCACCGTCACCACGATCTCGGGGTTCTCCGGGTCGTGCTCGACCTTGGACCGCAGCCGCTGGACGTGGACGTTGACCAGGCGGGTGTCGGCACTGTGGCGGTAGCCCCAGACCTGCTCGAGCAGCACCTCGCGGGTGAAGACCTGCCAGGGCTTGCGAGCGAGGCAGACCAGCAGGTCGAACTCGAGCGGCGTCAGGTTGACCGCCTTGCCCTCACGGGTCACCGCGTGACCTGACACGTCGATGCTGAGGTCGCCGATGCTCAGCGCCTCGCTGGTGGGCGCGTCGTTGTGGCGGACGCGCGCACGGATGCGCGCGACCAGCTCCTTGGGCTTGAACGGCTTGACGACGTAGTCGTCGGCGCCGGACACGAGCCCCACCACCACGTCGATGGTGTCGCCCTTGGCCGTCAGCATCACGATCGGCACGCCGGACTCGGCACGGATCTCCTTGCAGACGTCGATGCCGTCCTTGCCGGGGATCATCAGGTCCAGCAGGACAAGGTCGGGACGGAAGCTGCGGAAGGCTTCGAGGGCTTCGTCGCCACGCGTGACGATCCGGCTCTCGAAGCCTTCCTGGCGCAGCACGATGGACAGCATCTCGGCGAGCGACGAGTCGTCGTCCACCACCAGAATGCTGCCCCTCGTGGGCTGCTCGGTTGGGCTCATACGGGCAAGTCTGCCTCAGTACCGATAGAGATCGGACTTGTACGGGCCGGCGACGTCGACGCCGAGGTAGGCGGCCTGCTCCTTGGTGAGCTCCGTCAGCTCGACACCGAGGGCGTCGAGGTGCAGACGGGCCACCTCCTCGTCGAGGTGCTTGGGCAGGACGTGCACGCCGAGCTCGTACTCGCCGGCCTTGGTGTAGAGCTCGATCTGCGCCAGCACCTGGTTGGTGAAGGAGTTGGACATCACGAACGACGGGTGGCCCGTCGCGTTGCCGAGGTTGAGCAGTCGACCCTCGGAGAGCACGATGACCTTCTTGCCGGCTTCGCCGTTCTCTCCCGGGAAGATCCACTGGTGGACCTGGGGCTTGATCTCGTCCTTCACGATCCCGGGGATCTTGGCCAGACCGGCCATGTTGATCTCGTTGTCGAAGTGACCGATGTTGCCGACGATGGCCTGGTGCTTCATCTTGTGGAAGTGCTCGACCGTGATGATGTCGAAGTTGCCGGTCGTGGTGATGAAGATGTCGGCCGTCTCGACGACGGACTCGAGGCGCTTGACCTCGTAGCCGTCCATGGCTGCCTGGAGTGCGCAGATCGGGTCGATCTCGGTGACGATGACGCGAGCACCCTGGCCGCGCAGCGACTCCGCGGAGCCCTTGCCGACGTCGCCGTAGCCACAGACGACCGCGACCTTGCCGCCGATCATGACGTCGGTGGCTCGGTTCAGGCCATCGATCAGCGAGTGACGGCAGCCGTACTTGTTGTCGAACTTGGACTTGGTGACGGAGTCGTTGACGTTGATCGCCGGGAAGAGCAGCGTGCCCTCGCGGAACCGGTCCTACAGACGCAGGACGCCGGTAGTGGTCTCCACGGAGACGCCCTTGATGTCTTGGGCGATCTTGGTCCAGTGCTGCGGCTTGGCCTCGTCCGAGCGCGCCAGGACCCGCAGCACCTCCTTGAACTCCTCGTTGTCGGTGCTGTCCTGCGACGGGACGACGCCGGTCTTCTCGTACTCCACGCCGAGGTGGAGCAGCATCGTGATGTCGCCACCGTCGTCGAGCAGGACGTTGGGGCCGGCCGGGTTG
>NZ_JANPEO010000051.1:0-2832 GCF_031422975.1 Nocardioides sp.
GCGACCCCGTGGCCGCCCGATTTGCTGCGGACGCCGCCTAGGCCGATGACGCTCTGGTTTGGGCCCTGGGGGTGGGGCGCTGGGGGGGCGAAGAGGGGGGCCGCCCGGGCCGCGCGTGGGGTGGCGGCGCGGCCGGACGGAATGGGAGGGGTCAGTCCTTACGGCGCCGGGCGGCGCCGCCGATGCCGGCGATCAGGGCGAAGAGCCCGACACCGGTGAATGCCATCGACGTGCTGCGACTCGGCACGATGGACGTCAAGCCACCCTTGGCACTCGACTGCCTGGCCGCGGCCCCGGTGGAGGGGTGCGGGTCGGCATCGCTGCCACTGGCCGGGAGGGCCAGGTAGGGGAAGGTCTTGCCGAAGGCGACGTCGTTGGAGTCGACGCCGTCACCCAGGTCGTTCGGGCTTCCGACGAGCTCACCCTCGACGACCTGGAGCGCGATGTCGATGACGTCGTCACCGAGCCTGCGGCCGTTGGGGAAGCCCTGGTTGTCGCCACCGATCACACCGAGCCGGTTGGGCTGGGCCGTCACCGGGGTCGACATGTTGAGGCGAAGCTGCTCGCTCGGCGTGACCTTGCCCTTGGGCATGTTGAGGCCCTTGACACCGGTGAGGAACACCGAGACGAGGTCGTTGCGGGGCGTCTTGGGCGCGTCGATGCCGTAGACGGCCTCGACGAGCTTGGGCAGCTCCGGGTTGGTGACGTACTTCAGCGCGGCCACGTCCTGCGTCGGCTTGGAGGCGTTGAAGCCATCCTTGAGCTTGAGCGGGATGACGACCTCGTTGACCAGCGGGTTGCCCAGACGGGAGACCTGCTGGAACGTGCCGTTGGCCGACTTCTTCGAGGTCGTCGACCAGACGCCGATCACCGGGTTCTTCTTGGCGTTGCCCTTCTTCGCCAGCCAGCGCTGGGGCACCTGGAGGGCGACCGAGTTGACGTTGAAGCCGGCGAGGGTGTCGTCGCCGGCCTCGGAGAGGTCGCCGCCGTAGAGCAGGTCGAAGACGCGCAGGTCGAGGAAGAACGAGTCCTCGGCCTGACCGACGAAGGACTTGACGTTCTTGCCGGACTTGATGGTCGCCTCGCTGCGGAGCTTGGCGTAGTCAGGCATCGAGGCCGCGCCGATGTTGGACGGCGCGACGCGCCGGTTGTTGACGACGACCTTCGTCTTGCCCTTCTTGATCCGGACCAGCTTGTAGGTCTGGTAGAAGTTGAGGTTCTTGTCCTTGAGCGAGGTCACCGGACCGGTGGCGGCCAGGAAGGTGTCCTTGGACACGTAGTGGTCCTTGAACGTCCACCGGAACGTCACGTCGGGCTTGGCGTCCGCGTTGTTGTCGACGTGGATGTCGTACTGCGCGTCGGTGGCGAAGCTGTAGAAGTTCGGGCCACCTGCCGGCTCCTGGAACGGCAGCCAGCTGGCGGCCAGAGTGACGGTGCTCTGCTTCTCGGGACTGCGGAACGCGTAGACGTCCGTGGTGTCGTACTGGGGCGTCCCCGCGATGAGCGGTGCCTCGCGGTGGCTGGACGCGGTGGCTGCGAGGGGGCCGAGGCCGGCGAAGCCGACAGCCGTCAGCATGCCGCCGGCACAGGCCAGAGCCACTGCCCCTTGCCGCTTGGTGGGTCGTGAGCGAGTCATCTGCAACTACTCCTTGATATCGGCACGTCGCAATGCAGGGGCGTGTGCCCCTCGACGTGCTGCCCGGACTCGTCCATGAGCCGGGATGTCTTGTGTTCGGAGTCACAGGTGAGTCGGATTGGTCGGTGTCGTTCCACGGTCCGGGTGCCGCTGACTTGCAGGCATTTGAGAGGGTGAGGCCATGAAGCAGCGGACGCTTGCAGCCTTGCTGGCCGTGCCGATGCTGATCGGGCTCTTCGTGGTCGTCGGCACGCAGCCGCTGCCCTACGTCACCTACCGGCCAGGTCCGACCGTCGACCTCCTGGCCGCACGCGACGGCCAGGAGATCGTAGAGGTCTCGGGACACAAGGCCTACCGTGACGACGGCGAGCTGCGGCTGACCACGATCTACGTCGACCAGCCGCAGGACGACGTCACGCTCGAGGAGCTGCTGCGGGCCTGGATCGACCCCACGGAGGCGGTCTATCCCTACGACGCGGTCTATGCCCCGGACGAGACCGACGAGTCGAGCGACGCCGAGTCGGCCGTCCAGATGGTGTCCTCGCAGGACTCTGCCGTGGCCACCGCGCTGACGGAGCTGGGCTATGACGTCGAGCCGGAGATCGAGGTCCTGCACGTCGAGAAGGACCTGCCCGCTGACGGCCTGCTCAAGGTGCGCGACATCCTCGTCTCGGTGGGAGGCGTCGAGATCGCCGCCGCCCAGGACGTGGTCACGGCCGTCGACCAGGCGCCGGTGGACCAGCCGCTCGACTTCGTCGTCCGGCGCAAGGGGCGGCAGGTCCCGGTGAGCGTCACCCCGCGTGAGGTCCAGGGGGACAAGAGGATCGGGATCACGCCCGGCCCGGGCTTCGCCTTCCCCTTCGACGTCTCGGTCGACATCGGCGAGGACATCGGCGGACCGAGTGCCGGGCTGATGTTCTCGCTGGCGATCTACGACACCCTCACTCCGGGCTCGCTCAGCGGGGGAGAGGTGATCGCCGGGAGCGGCACCATCGACCCCGACGGCAAGACCGGCCCGATCGGTGGCATCGCCCAGAAGATCGCCGGCGCCGAGGCCGCGGGAGCTCAGCTGTTCATGGTGGCCGCCGACAACTGCTCCGACACGACCGACCTCGACACCGGCGACATGCGGCTGGTGCGGGTCGCGACCATGCACGACGCCGTCGAGGCGATCAGCACCTGGACAGCCGACCACG
>NZ_JANPEO010000052.1:0-5372 GCF_031422975.1 Nocardioides sp.
CCACGATCCCCGACAAGGGCGAGATCCTGACCCGGATGTCGCTGTGGTGGTTCGACCAGCTCAAGGGCCTGGTCCCCAACCACGTCATCTCCTCGGAGGTGCCCGCTGAGGTGGCCGGCCGTGCGGTCATCTGCGAGTCGCTCGACATGTATCCGGTCGAGTGCGTGGCGCGCGGTTACCTCACCGGCTCGGGCCTGATCGACTACCGCCGCACCGGCGAGGTCTGCGGCAACGTCCTGCCCGCCGGTCTGCAGGACGGCTCGCGGCTCCCGGAGCCGATCTTCACGCCCGCGACCAAGGCTGCGGTGGGCGACCACGACGAGAACGTCGACTATCGGGCGGTCATCGAGGCCGTCGGTGACGACGAGGCGGCCGAGCTGCGGATGCTGACGATGGAGGTCTACGAGCACGCCCACGACCTCGCGCGCCAGCGCGGCATCATCCTGGCCGACACCAAGCTCGAGTTCGGCGTCCGGCCCGGCGGCACCACTGTCCTGGCCGACGAGGTGCTGACTCCCGACTCCAGTCGCTTCTGGCAGGCGGCCGAGTGGCAGCCCGGCCGCGCGCAGGCGTCGTACGACAAGCAGATCGTCCGGGACTGGCTGACCGGCGACTCCGGCTGGGCCCGCACGAGTGGCGAGGCCCCGCCGCCGCTGCCGTCCGACGTCGTGGACCGGACGCGCGCGAGGTACGTCGAGGCCTACGAGCTGCTCACCGGGCAGAGGTTCTGATGGCGCGCCGCTTCCGGGCGACGGTGGACTTCGCCGTCCCCAGCAGTGTCGCCTTCGACTACCTAGGCGACCCGCGCAACCGGCCCGAGTGGCAGTCGTCGCTGCTCTCGGTGACGCTGGCGGACCGGGACGCCCAACCGCACCTCGGCCAGACGTGGCGCGAGACGACCATGGTGGGCGTGTGCCCCCGGATGGAGATCACCCGCTTCGAGCGTCCCGACGTCTGGGCCGAGCGCGGCACCTGGCGCGGCATCGAGGCCACATTGGTGCTCAGCTTCGAGGAGCGCAGCCAGGGTTGTCGCGTCGTCGCCGAGGGTGACATCAGTGGACGTCGCGCGTACGCCGCAGCCGCGGCCGTCGCCGGGAGACTGGCCGGCCTCGCGATCGGTGGCGACCTGCGCAAGGCCGCCCGGATCCTCGAGCGCCGAGCCTGATCTGAGGGGTGACGCCGCTCACGTGCGCTCTGTAGGTTGACCGACATGCCATCCCTCGCATCGCTCCTAGAGAACTCCGCCACGACGTACGCCGACCGCGAGGCCGTCGTCCTCGGTGATGTCCGCCTGAGCTACGCCCAGGTCAACGGCGCCGCCAACCAGGTGGCAAACCTGCTGGTCTCGCGCGGGATCGAGCCGGGGGACAAGGTTGCGATCAGTTGCCCCAACCTGCCGTTCTTCCCGATCGTCTACTACGGCATCCTCAAGGCCGGAGCGACCGTCGTCCCCCTCAACGTGCTGCTCAAGGGACGCGAGGTGGCCTATCACCTGGCCGACTCGGACGCGAAGGCCTACTTCTGCTTCCAGGGCACCGCGGAGCTGCCGATCGGCGCGGAGGGGCACGCGGGATTCGAGCAGACCGACTCGTGCGAGCACTTCTTCATGATCACCGTCGACCCGGCGGCGCCGTCGCCGATCGAGGGCACCGAGACCCTGGGGCAGGCCATGAGCGGCCAGCCGCCGACGTTCGACACCGTCGGGGTCAGCGACGACGACACGGCCGTCATCCTCTACACCTCGGGTACCACCGGCCAGCCCAAGGGCGCCGAGCTGCGCCATCGCAACATGTACTCCAACGCGCTCGCCGGCGACAGGCTCTTCGGCGCCGACGCGGCCCGGCCAGACACCTACCTGTGCGTGCTGCCGCTGTTCCACTCGTTCGGGCAGACCGTGATCATGAACGGCGGCTTCGCCTACGGCGGCACTGTCGTCATGTTGCCGCGGTTCGAGGCCGACCCGGCCCTGAAGACCATGGCCAAGGAGAAGGTCACCTTCTTCGCCGGAGTGCCGACGATGTACTGGGGCCTCCTCGGTGCCCTCGAGGACTCGGGCGTCGACGTCGCCGAGCTCGCCGCCAACCTGCGCGTCGCGGCAGCCGGCGGTTCCGCACTGCCGGTCGAGGTCCACAAGGAGTTCGAGCGGCGGTTCGGCGTCACCATCCTGGAGGGCTACGGCTTGTCCGAGACCTCGCCGGTGGCCAGCTTCTCGCCGTACGGCGAGGAAGTGCGCGTGGGCTCGATCGGGCTGCCGATCCCGGGGGTGGAGATGAAGCTGATCAGTCCCGAGCCGGGAGAGTGGTCCGACGCGGACGGCGAGATCGGCGAGATCGCGATCAAGGGCCCGAACATCATGAAGGGCTACTACAACCGGCCCGAGGCGACCGCCGAGGCGATCCGCGACGGCTGGTTCCGCTCCGGCGACCTGGGCCGCAAGGACGACGACGGCTACTACTACATCGTCGACCGGTCCAAGGACATGATCATCCGCGGCGGCTACAACGTGTACCCGCGTGAGATCGAAGAAGTCCTGCTGACCCACCCGGGCGTCAGCCTGGCGGCCGTGATCGGGGTGCCGCACGAGAGCCACGGCGAGGAGATCAAGGCCGTGGTCATCCGCAACAAGGACACCGACCTGACCGAGGACGAGCTCATCGCGTGGGGCAAGGAGCAGATGGCCGCCTACAAGTATCCCCGCATCGTGGAGTTCGTCGACGCGCTGCCGATGACGGCCACCGGCAAGATCCTCAAGCGCGAGCTGTCCTGATGCGCCCGCTCTTCTTTGTCCTCGGTGGTCTGCTCGTCGTCGTCGGCGGCGTCTGGACCTTCCAGGGCCTGGGCTACCTCGAGGGCAGCCCGATGACCGGCGTCGACACCTGGGCGATGATCGGTCCGGTCGTCGCGGGGCTCGGGGTGGCCCTGGTGATCGTGGCCGCGCGTCGCCGATAGGATCGCCCACGCAATCCCCCGACGCTCAGGAGCGCCCGTGGCCCGTTACGTGGTCGATGTCATGCCCAAGCCCGAGATCCTCGACCCCCAGGGCAAGGCCGTGCTCGGTGCGCTGCCGCGCCTCGGCTTCGCCGGTGTCGTCGAGGTCCGGCAGGGCAAGCGTTTCGAGGTCGAGATCGAGGGCGACCCGACCGCCGAGTCGCTCGCCGAGGTTCAGCAGATGGCCCGGACGCTGCTGTCCAACCCGGTGATCGAGGACTTCGAGGTCCACCCAGCATGAAGATCGGGGTCGTCACGTTCCCCGGCTCGCTCGACGACGTCGACGCGCGGCGCGCCGTCACGTTCGGCGGTCACGAAGCCGTTGCCCTGTGGCATGGCGACCACGACCTCCGAGGCGTCGACGCGGTCGTGCTGCCCGGTGGCTTCTCGTACGGCGACTACCTCCGCTGCGGCGCCATCTCGCGCTTCGCCCCGGTGATGACCGAGGTGATCGAGGCCGCAGGCAGGGGCATGCCGGTCCTCGGCATCTGCAACGGCTTCCAGATCCTGTGCGAGTCGCACCTGCTCCCGGGCGCACTGATCCGCAACGACCACCGCAAGTTCGTCTGCCGCGACCAGCGGCTGCGGATCGAGAACGCCTCGACCCCGTGGACCACTGCCTACGCACCCGGCGCCGAGATCACCGTCGTGCTCAAGAACGGTGAGGGCGGCTACGTCGCGGACGAGGCCACCCTCGACCTGCTCGAGGGCGAGGGCCGGGTCGTCGCGCGGTATCTCGGCGACAACCCGAATGGATCGCTGCGCGACATCGCCGGTATCACCAACGAGCGCGGCAACGTGGTCGGCCTGATGCCGCACCCCTAGCTCGCCGTCGAGGACCTCTGCGGCCCCGGCACCGACGGGCTGGGGTTCTTCACGTCGCTGGCCGCGGCCGCGTTCGCGTGAGCGGACTGACTCCTCGCCGGCTGTTCCGTGCGCTCGCCGTTGCCGAGGCGATCACCTGGGCGTTGCTGCTGTGCGGCATGTTCTTGAAGTACGTCACGCACACCACTGAGCTGGGCGTGCGCATCTTCGGCATGGCGCACGGCGTCGTGTTCATCGCCTACTGCCTGGTCACCGTGGTCGTGGCGGTGGACCAGCGCTGGGCGCTGCCGCGGTCCGCGCTCGGCCTGGCCGCAGCCGTGCCGCCGTTCGCGACGTTGCCGTTCGAGGTGTATGCCGATCGCCGGGGGCTGCTCGGCACGCAATGGCTCTCGACGCCGGAGAGCCCGACCGTGCCGCAGCGAGCGGTGTGCTGGCTGCTCCAGCACCACCGGCTGGCCGTGGGAGTGCTGGTGCTCGCCGTCGGCGTACTCACCGCTCTCGCGCTGATCGTCGGCCCGCCCGGCTGATCGGCCCGCTCGGCTGGCTGACACCGCATGTAACACGCTGTCCGGTGCTCTGCCACGTCGTTGCAACGTCGCGCAAGTGCACCGGACGACGTGTTACAACGAGCTCAGACGATGCGCCAGGCTCAGAAACGACCTCGGGCCAACCGTCGCCAGGTGGGTGCATCGGTCGTGCCGCTGGGCTGTACGCCGACCCGCGCCTGGTAGGCCAGCAGGGCTGTTCGGGTTGCCTCGTCAAACGTTCCCGTCACCTCGACCTGCTGCCGCGCAGCGGTCAGCGCCCGCTGAAGTCGAGCAACCGCGGGCACGGTGGCTCCGACGTCCAGCACCGGCCGGTCCTGGCCGACAAGCAGTGAGACCCAGTTCTTGCGGCGCCAGGTGCCGGTGGGGGTGAAGCGGCGCGACTTCATCCACGCGCCAGCGGCTCGTCGGGTCGCGCGGTCGTAGACGCCGTCCAGCGCGCCGGTGTAGCGCTTCTTCTCCTTGAGCAGGCACTGGAGAGCGAGGGTGCGGGTCTGGCTGGCCGCCCCCGGCTTGAGCGTGTAGTAGGTCGGGAAGTCGACGCGGGTGCCGCCGCAGTGCGTCTCGGTCACCGGCTTCGGCTCGGGAGCGGGCACGGGCGTCGGCGGAGGAGCCGTGCCAGCCGCGCCGAGCTCGAGGTAGTTGCTGTCGATGTTGATGGTGACCCCGCCCCACGTCTCGTTGTGGCCACCCTTGAACTGCTTCATCCGGCCGCCGGGCCGCCAGCCGTCCTCGCCGATGTAGGTGGTCGACGTGTTGGCGACCCCGTCCCAGCGCGCGATCCAGATGCGGTCCGGCAGGGCGAACTGTCCGGGGCGGCTGATGCGCGCGTCGTCGAGCATCTTGATGCCGGTGCTCGCGCTGGAGTAGAACCCGGCGACGTAGCCGAGCTCCTTGGTGCGGGTGACCCAGGCGCTGACGAAGGCCAGGGCGGACTCGCGACAGTGGGTGTCGGCGAGGTTGAAGGACTCGAGGTCGTACCACAGCGTGCTGCCCGGACCGATGCCGAGCGCC
>NZ_JANPEO010000053.1:0-2080 GCF_031422975.1 Nocardioides sp.
GCCGACCGGGTCGTCGCGACCCGGATGGAGATCGTCGACGGCAAGTACTCCGGCGAGATCGAGTACTACGCCTACGCCGAGGAGAAGGCGCGGGCCATCGAGGAGCTCGCCCGCGTCGTGGGCTACGACCTCGAGAACAGCTACGCCTACAGCGACTCCGTCACCGACGTCGCCATGCTCGAGACGGTCGGCCATGCGCACGCGGTGAATCCCGACAAGGAGCTCCGCCGGATCGCCGTCGAGCGGGGCTGGCCGGTCCTCGTCTTCAACAAGCCGGTCGAGCTCCGCAGTCGTGTGTCGTTCCCGCCCGCCAGGCAGACACTGGCGGCTCTCGCCGTCGGCAGCGCCCTCGCTGCCGGGGGCGTCCTGTGGGCGAACGCCCGCAAACGGCGCTCCGAGGGCTGACGGGCACACACCAACCCGCCGAGTTGTCAAGGCTTGTGAGTGGCCGCCAGACGGCGTACAAACAAGGTCATAACTCAAGAGTTTGCACGTGAGCCGGGTACCCACGCGGCGATCTACCCTTCGAAGAGGGTGCGTGTCACCGGGATTCTCCCGGGACAGCAGTTAGATGTTGCACGCTTGGTAGCCAAGCAGTCACGTGTCAGCGACGGCATCCGACCCCTGTGGTCGGGTGCCGTTCGCATTCCCCCACAGACCTAGTCCGCCGTACGCCGCAGCGGCGACGCCTCAGCACCCGCGACATACGCCTCGGCGGCGTAGATCACCCACGCGTGCACTCCCCGCGGGCCACCGTCGGCGTACGCCCTCAGGTTGGACTCGTACTCCGCCCGCAACGCCAGGTGGCCCGCCTCCGGCACGACCAGCGACTTCGCATCGACCCCGCGCGCGACCAGCACCAGCCGTTCGAGAGCGCGCGCCACGATCCCGTTGTGCGAGGCGAAGGGCGCGGCGCTCGCCACATCGGCGTGGACGACGGCCGCCACCAGGAGGGCCGGCGCGGTGGTGGCGGACAGCAGCAGCTCCGAGACGCCGCGCAACCGATCTGCTGAGGCCGCATCCCGGGGGCGACCCAGCGACTCAGAGGGCACCGAGCCGGCGGCCACGACCGCGTGCAGGCGGGCGATCGCCTGCAAGGGTGCCGTGCGCAGCAGCGGTGCCAGCGCCAGCTGGGAGGCCGAGAGCCGGAGCGCGTCCTGCGCGATCGCGTCCCCGGAGCCTGCCCGGATGTCGGCCAGCGACGACGCCGACCCCTCCAGCACGGCCGTGGCATGTGCCCCGCGGAGCAGCGACTCGGCCGTCATCTCGGGCGACGTCCGTCGCAGTCCGCGGTCGCGCAGCATCACGTCGATGCCGTCGCGCGCTGCGGCGTACGCCGACGGCACCCCCTCGAGGTCGACGAGCCACGCGAGGGGGTCAGCGACGGGGGCGGTCATGGGCAGGACGCTAGTAGCCTGAACCGGGTGACTGACGAGCAGCCCGACATGAAGCGTCTCTCGGAATCCTTCGGGGCCGTGGCCGGGGCCTACGACCGCGGCCGTCCGTCCTATCCCGCGGATGCGGTCGCGTGGCTGCTCGACGGCGACGCCAAGATCGTGCTCGAGCTCGGCGCGGGCACCGGCAAGCTCACCCGGCAGATGGTCGACCAGGGGCACGCGGTCTTCGCGACCGAGAAGGACCCGCAGATGTTGGCAGTGCTCCAGGATCGGGTCCCCGAGGTGAGCGCCAAGGTGGCGGGCGCCGAGCAGATCCCCGCCAACGACCGCAGCGTCGATGTCGTCATCGCGGCGCAGGCCTTCCACTGGTTCGACCACGACCTGGCGCTCCCGGAGATGGCGCGCGTCCTCAAGCCGGGCGGCCACGTCGCCCTCGTGTGGAACTTCTTCGACAGGCGCATCCCGTGGGTGCGCAAGCTGATCGAGGTTCTGGGCGAGCACAGCGTGACGTCCACCTCCCAGGGCGCCCTCGAGGGCCACGAGCTCTTCGGCGAGGTGGAGAGCGAGACGTTCAGCTTCTGGCAGGACGTCACCCGCGACACCCTCGTCGACATGGTCGCCTCCCGGTCCTACATCGCCTCGCTGCCCGAGGCAGAGCGCGAGCTCAAGCTCGACGCGGTGCG
>NZ_JANPEO010000054.1:0-2268 GCF_031422975.1 Nocardioides sp.
GTGGCCGGGTCGGGAGCTGACGTGGCGGCGTGCGCCGGGGCGCCAATGAGGTCGGACATGGTTCCTCCAGTGGTGGATCGTTACTCCGAACACTAGGAACCACGGCGTCCGTGCGGACCGGCCGAAAGGTGGGGTGCCCACCCTGGCCGGAGAGTTCTCTGGAATACCCGCGTGAACCCGACGGACAGGTGCGACGAGCCGTGCAGGCGCACGGCGAACAGGCGGGTGCGACTCGGAGAGGTGCCGGGGTGCAAGGGATGCGTCAGCGGACGCGGTCGACCACGAGCCAGTCGCCGGCACCTCGTGCACCTCGTAGGGCAGCCCGGTGCGGGCACCCACGCGTCCAGGCCGGCCAAGGAGCCCGTGCGTACATGGCCCCAGATCGCGTGTGCCTCGTCCTCGATGGCACCGCAACGACGAGGCGTCGCGCCAGTCTCATTGCCTCCTCGAGCATCCGGTCACCGTGGTCGTGGTCGAGGTGCTCGAGCAAGATGGCCGGCCAGCACGTGTCGGCAACGTAAAGCCTGCAGGCGGTTTGGAGGGAACCTTCGGAACGCATCACTATCCAGTCACTGCAAGGTCACAGCCACTGCGTGCACGCTCAAGGGCAAAAGTGTCCGGAACGCCTGCGGAACGCACGCAATCAGGTCTTTGACAGTTCTTGCTCCATCACCCCTGGCTGTCGACGTACTCCTCGTCAGACATCAGCCGCGACCGGATCAGGAACCGCACCCCCTCAGGAGCCTCCAGAGAGAACCCGGCACCACGGCCCTTGACCACGTCGATGGTGAGGTGGGTGTGCTTCCAGTACTCGAATTGCGATCTGGACATCCACATCGGCACGTCGCGCTCGAGGCCGACATCGAGGTCCCCGAGATGGATGTCGGAGTCGCCTGTGCGGAACTCGCCGTCGGGGTAGCACATCGGCGAAGACCCGTCGCAACAACCGCCGGACTGGTGGAACATCAACGGGCCGTGAGTCGCGGTGAGGCGGCGGATCATGTCCGCCGCCGCACCGGTGACCCCGACCCGTTCGGGTGTGGTCATGACTTAGAAGAACCCGAGCTTGTCCGGGCTGTAGGAGACCAGGAGGTTCTTGGTCTGCTGGTAGTGATCGAGCATCATCTTGTGGTTCTCGCGACCGATGCCCGACTGCTTGTAGCCGCCGAACGCCGCGTGCGCGGGGTAGGCGTGGTAGCAGTTCGTCCAGACCCGACCGGCCTGGATCGCCTTGCCGGCGCGGAAGGCACGAGAGCCGTCGCGGGTCCACAGGCCGGCACCAAGACCGTAGAGCGTGTCGTTGGCGATCTTGAGGGCGTCGGCCTCGTCGTCGACGCTGGTCAGCGAGACGACCGGTCCGAAGATCTCCTCCTGGAAGATCCGCATCGAGTTGTCGCCCTCGAAGACGGTCGGCTGGACGTAGTAGCCCTCGGCAAGGTCACCCTCGAGCACGTTGCGCTCACCACCGGTGAGCACCTTCGCGCCCTCCTGCTTGCCGATGTCGAGGTAGGACAGGATCTTCTCGAGCTGGTCGTTGGAGGCCTGCGCGCCCATCATCGTCGTGACGTCGAGCGGGTTGCCCTGGGTGATGGCCTCCACCCGCGCGATCGCGTCGGGCACGAAGTCGGCATACATCGACCGCTGCACCAGCGCCCGCGACGGACAGGTGCAGACCTCGCCCTGGTTGAGCGCGAACATCGTGAAGCCCTCGAGGGCCTTGTCGTAGAAGGCGTCCTTCTCGGCCGCGACGTCGTCGAAGAAGATGTTGGGGCTCTTGCCACCGAGCTCCAACGTGACCGGAATGATGTTCTCCGAGGCGTACTGCATGATCAGCCGCCCCGTCGTGGTCTCACCGGTGAAGGCGATCTTGCGGATCCGGCTGCTGGTCGCGAGCGGCTTGCCGGCCTCCACGCCGAAGCCGTTGACGACGTTGAGCACGCCGCCGGGCAGCAGGTCGCCGATCAGCTCCATCAGCTTGAGGATCGACCACGGGGTCTGCTCGGCGGGCTTGAGAACGACCGCGTTTCCGGCCGCGAGGGCGGGTGCGAGCTTCCAGACCGCCATCAGGATCGGGAAGTTCCACGGGATGATCTGGGCCACCACGCCCAGCGGCTCGTGGAAGTGGTAGGCGACGGTATCGTCGTCGAGCTGGGAGAGCCCGCCCTCCTGGGCGCGGATACAGCCGGCGAAGTAGCGGAAGTGGTCCACCGCCAGCGGGAGGTCGGCGTAGGTGGTTTCGCGGATCGGCTTGCCGTTGTCCATCGTCTC
>NZ_JANPEO010000055.1:0-5421 GCF_031422975.1 Nocardioides sp.
TGGTCGGCGGAGCCTTCTTCGCCGGCGGCGCCGTCTTCGCCGCCGGTGCCGCCTTCTTCGCCGGTGCCGCCTTCTTCGCCGGTGCCGCCTTCTTGGCCGGTGCCGCCTTCTTGGCCGGTGCCGCCTTCTTCGCCGGTGCCGCCTTCTTCGCCGGTGCCGCCTTCTTCGCCGACGGTGCGGCCTTCTTCACAGGGGCAGCCGACCTGGGAGCCGCGGCGGCCGCTGTCGTCGTGGTCGCGCCACGTCGACCGATCACCTTCTTGGCCGCTGCCGCAGCGGTGCCGGCGAGGGACTTGCGAGTGCTGCGTGCCATGGAAGGGGCCTCCTGGTTGGCCATCAGTCGTGTGGTCCGAGCCACATACGTGGCAGGAGGGTAGTCGTTGGCGGAGCGCTGCTCCAAACGGCTCGCCCAAGCGCGCGAGAACGGCCGGCCCCAGATCGGGACCGGCCGTTGTCGACGTGCGTGTGACAGGTGGCGAGCAGGGGGCTGCTCAGCCCTCTTCTTCACCCAGGATCGAGCGCAGACGCTTCGGCGCAGGAGCATCGCCGGTGGGGATCTCCGCCACCGATGAGTTGCCCTGCAGCGACTCCAACTGCTGGCTGAAGTAGGTCTTGAGACGCGAGCGATATTCACGCTCGAACGAACGCAACGTCTCCACCTCGGAGTTGAGCTTGTCGCGCTCCTTCTCCAGCTCACCGAACATCTGCTGACGACGCTCGGCGGTCTCCGAGTCGAGCATCTGCGAACGCTGGCGAGCGTCGGCCTCGAGGCGGTCAGACTTGGTCTTGGACTCGGACTCGAGGCGCTCGGCCTTGGTGCGGGCTGCACCCACGATCTTGTCGGCCTCGTTCTTGGCTTCTTCGACAAGCTCGTCCGCGTTGCGCGTGGCCAGCTCGAGCAGACGAGCCGCAGCGTTGGACGCCTGCGGAACCGTCTCCACCCGGATCGTCTCGACGCCAGCGACCGGAGCAGCAGCCAACGGGGCCGGGGTGGGGACGGGAGCCGGAGCCGGCTTCTCCTCCTTCACCGGCTCGGGGGCGGCGACCGGGACCGGTGCCGGAGCCGGAGTCGTCGAAGCGCCCGACTGGGCAGCAGAGAGCTTGGACCGCAGGTCCTCGTTCTCCTTGGTCAGCCTGGCGAGCTCCGATTCCACCTCGTCGAGGAACTGGTCGACCTCTCCCATGTCATAGCCCTCGCGGAGGCGGACAGGAGTAAAGCGCTTGTTGCTCACGTCCTCAGGCGTCAGCGGCATGACCTCACCCAAACTTTCACGTCGGCGAACTGATTAATAGATCGAAAACACTGTGCACGTATTGCCTGTGCAACCACACACACTAGACCCCGTAGCGGGTCCAGTGTCAGTGACCCTTGTGACTGGTGGTTCTGGTCAACTTCCTCACAACAGCGTCATGGCAATCAATCGCAGGAGCAGGTAGGCCGCAACCATCACGATCAGGAAGCTGAGATCGAGGGCGAAGTTGCCGATCCGCAGCGGCGGGATCACGCGGCGCAGCGCCTTGACCGGCGGGTCTGTGACCGAGTAGACGCTTTCGAGGATCACCAGGAGAACACCGCGCGGCGACCAGCTCCTGGCGAAGACCTGCACCCAGTCCACGATGAAACGGACCCACAGGAACGCAATGAAGATCCAGACCGCGACGTAGAGGATCTCGCCGACGATGAACGACACGTGCACTCAGCTCTGGTTGAAGAAACCGTTCTCCGCGATCCGCTCCTTGTCCTCGGTGGACACCGAGACGTTGGGCGGGGAGAGCAGGAAGACCTTGTTGGTCACGCGCTCGATGCTGCCACGGGTGGCAAAAATCAGGCCGGCCGCGAAGTCGACAAGACGCTTGGCGTCGTTGTCGTCCATCTCGGACAGGTTCATGATGACGGGCGTGCCGTCGCGGTAGTTCTCGCCGACGAGGCGTGCCTCGTTGTAGTTGCGAGGGTGCAGGGTGGTGATGCGGCTCAACTCGGCAACCACTCCAGGGGTGACCGAGGCCGGGCGCCGGCGCTCGGAGAGGTCGGACACAGGGGTCGGGCGACGGTCGCGAGAAGCCGGCACGGGGCGCTCATCCACCGCGTCGTGCTGGCTGGTCTCGTAGTCGCCGTCGAACTCGTCGTACTGACCGGAGTCCTCGAGCAGGCCGAGGTACTCGCCGATCTTGCGCATTGCGCCGCTCATGACAGTGGTCCTCCGGTTGCCGCGGCGCGCGTGCGCGCTCGCGAGTTGTGTACGTCTGTTCGGCACATTACTGGACCAGCACCCTCGGACCGAGGACCGCGGAGCCGACACGCACGCGTGTCGCGCCGTGTCGGATGGCGGCCTCGAGATCGTTGCTCATGCCAGCGGAGAGCTCGGTGGCCCTCGGGTGGGTTCGCAGGAAGTCCGTGCGGATCGCGGCGAGCCGGCCAAAGGCGACGTCGGGGTCCTCCCCGAGCGGCGCCACGGCCATCAGTCCGCGCAGCCGCAGCGACCCGGACGACTCCACTGCTGAGGCCAGCGCCGCAAGCTGCGCGGGATCCGCTCCTGCGCGATGCTCGGCCCCGGGCGGATCGAGACTGACTTGCAGGAGAACGTCGACACCATGGCCGCGCTCGTGCGCGCCGCGCTGCAATCCCGCCACCAGCTTGACCCGGTCGACGGACTCGACGACGTCGGCGTAGGAGGCGACCGCGGCGGCCTTGTTGCTCTGCAGGCCGCCGATGAAGTGCCAACGCAGGGACAGGTCAGCACACTCGGCCGCCTTCGCAGCGGCCTCCTGGTGCCGGTTCTCCCCCACGTCCGTCACGCCGAGGTCGGCGAGGATGCGCACGTCGCTCGCCGCGAAGAACTTGGTGACCACAGTGAGGGCGACGTCGTCCGCGCCGCGGCCGGCCGCAAGGCAGGCGGCTTCGATGCGGCGGCGCAGCACGTCCAGGCTCTTGGCGAGCTCGTCGGCGCGCGTCATGGGAGCCACACGAGGCCAGCGAAGCGACCGGCGCCCGCCCCGTCGCGCCGGTGGGAGTGGAGCTCGGGATCCTCGCGGGTGCAGCGGCCGATCTCGATGACGGTGGCTCCGGCGCGCTCGAGCTGGGCACGCACGCCCGCGCCGAGGTCGAGAGCCGGCGTCCCCCACGAGGTCACGGCGCTCGACTCGGGCACCGCGGCGACGACCTCGTCGCGCATCACGGCGGGCACCTCATAGCAACGACCGCAGATGTAGGGCCCGATCCAAGCCGTGATCCGGGAGGCGCCGATCTCACGCATGGCCTCGACGGTGGCCGTGGCGATGTCCAGCACCGTGCCCAACCGTCCGGCGTGGGCGACGCCGATCACGCCAGCCGTGGAATCGGCGAGCACCACCGGAACGCAGTCGGCCACGCGCACCATCAGGCCGACGCCGTGCAGGCTGGTCACCTGGGCGTCCGCGTGGGGTACGGCGTCGACCGGTCCGGCGACCGGCACGGTCGTGATCGTGGCGACGTCGTTGCCGTGGAACTGCGAGAGCCGGGCGACGGGGACACCGATCGCGTCCTGGAGTGCTGCCAGGGCGACGTCGAAGCCGGGCTTCTCGCCCTGCAGGTCGAGGGTGGAATCGGTGAAGGCCACGTCGACCCGGGACGTGGTCGACGTGGCCCTCAGCGAGTCTCGGAAGACGAACACTTACTTCAAGAAGTCCGGCACGTCGAGGTCGTCGTCGTCGAACTGCACCGGCCGGCTCGGCCTGGGCGCAGCAACCGGCGGCAGGGGCTGCGACGAGGACTGGCCGGGCGCCGGGCTCGACGACGTGCGACCGACCACCGAGTCGGGCGTGGTGGACCTGCTCGCCGCCACCTCCTGGGCGGCAGCGCGCGTCTCGGCCTGCGTCTGCACCGGCACGCTCGGCCGCAGGACGTTGCCCTCGGTGCGTCGCTTGGGCATGCCACCGTCGAACCCGGCCGCGATGACGGTCACCCGCACCTCGTCGCCGAGTGCATCGTCGATGGTCGCACCGAAGATGATGTTGGCCTCGGCGTGCGCAGACTGCGACACCAGAGCGGCCGCCTCATTGATCTCGAAGAGCCCCAGGTCGGAGCCGCCGGCGATCGAGAGCAGCACGCCGTGCGCGCCCTCGATGGACGCCTCGAGCAGTGGGGAGGAGACAGCCTGTTCGGCCGCCTGCACAGCGCGGTCCTCGCCACGGGCCGAGCCGATGCCCATCAGGGCGGACCCGGCGTTGGCCATCACGGACTTCACGTCGGCGAAGTCGAGGTTGATCAGGCCCGGGGTCGTGATCAGGTCGGTGATGCCCGAGACCCCCTGCAGCAGCACCTGGTCGGCCTGCTTGAACGCATCGAGCACGGAGACGTTGCGGTCGCTGATCGACAGCAGTCGGTCATTGGGGATGACGATGAGGGTGTCGACCTCTTCGCGGAGCTGGCTGATGCCCTCCTCCGCGGCGTTGGCACGACGCCTGCCCTCGAACGCGAACGGGCGGGTCACGACACCGATCGTCAGCGCACCCAGCGAGCGGGCGATGCGGGCGACCACCGGGGCGCCACCGGTGCCGGTGCCACCACCCTCGCCCGCGGTCACGAACACCATGTCGGCGCCCTTGATGACCTCTTCGATCTCGTCGGCGTGGTCCTCGGCGGCCTTGGCGCCCACGTCGGGGTTGGCGCCGGCGCCGAGACCACGGGTGAGCTCGCGGCCGATGTCGAGCTTGACGTCGGCGTCGCTCATGAGGAGGGCCTGGGCGTCGGTGTTGATCGCGATGAACTCGACACCCTTGAGGCCGACGTCGATCATCCGGTTGACGGCATTGACGCCGCCTCCACCGATACCCACGACCTTGATGATCGCCAGGTAGTTCTGTGCTGCTGCCATGGCTGCAGGCCTCTCGTGAAATGGGGGTCGTTACTGGGTTCGGGGAAGTCGTCCGGCCGACCTGACTGGCCCTCGGCGGCCGCGGAACTCTAACGGTCAACCTGAGGGTTATAGTTATGTCAACCTCGCGTTGGAGATGACTGTAAGCACGCCGACGCGGCGACCCGGGCCGACACGCCGCCACCTGTCGATGTGGCGGAGATTTCTCAGCGGGTCGTCGGGTTGCCGGGCACGCTGACGTCGTACACGGTCGCGTCCTGCACGTCGAGGAGCTCCGTCAGCACCCTCGCCTTCAGGTCGCTCTCGTCCGCACTCCCCCACTGCACCTCGCGACCGTCGCGCAGCACCAGGCTGATCTGGTCGATGGTCTGCACCTCGACGTGGTCCACGCGGGCAGCCAGGTCGTCGGGCAGCGCGGAGACGACCGCCGCCGCCTCCTTGAGGGCGTCGGTGCCGGTCGAGGTGGTGGGACGGACCCGGGGCAGTCCCTTCGGCACGGACGTGTAGTCACGAAAGACGATCCCGTCGGCGTCCAGCCCGCGCACCGTGCCCGCCAGCTCCACCACCG
>NZ_JANPEO010000056.1:0-5206 GCF_031422975.1 Nocardioides sp.
GCTGCTGACCGGACTCAACATCCATCCCGTCAAGAGCACCGCGATCCGGCCGGTGGGCTCAGCGGATGTGGGGCTCGGTGGCCTCGACGGCGATCGGACGTTTCTGGTCGTCGACGGCGACGGCGAGTTGGTCTCGGTGCGCGAGCAGCACTCACTGTTCTCGATCACGCCCGACACCCCGAGCACGGATCCGACGCTCACGTCGGCGCTGAGGCTCCGGTCAGCCCAGCAGCCCGACCTGCTCCTCGACGTACCGTCCGGAGACCGGGTGCGGGCCAAGGTGCACTCGAACGAGCTCCAGGGCATCCCCGCCGGCCCGGAGGCGGACGCCTGGCTGCGCGCGGCGACCGGTCGCGACGACCTCCACCTCGTCTGGTGTGACGACCCGACGCGACGCACGCTCAACCCGGCCCACTCGCGCGCCGAGGACTACACGGCGTACGCCGACGCCTACCCCGTGACGATCGCGTCCGAGGCCTCGCTGCGTCAGCTCAACGACTGGATCACCGAGGGCGCCCTCGATCGCGGGGAGGAACCGCCCGCTCCCCTGCCGATGCAACGGTTCCGGCCCAACCTCGTCGTCGACGGCGAGGCTCCGTTCGCCGAGGACGACTGGACCGGGGTCACGATCGGTGAGGTCCGGTTCCGGGTCGCCAAGCCGACGGACCGGTGCGTGATGACGACCATCGACCTCGAGTCGCTGAGGACCGGCAAGGAGCCGATCCGCACCCTGGCCCGGCACCGGCTGGTCGATCACAAGACCTTGTTCGCGATCCACCTGATCCCGGAGTCGACCGGCCGGATCAGCGTCGGCGACGAGGTCACCGTACGGACGTGACGAACCCCGACCAGCCGGCGGGATAGAGCGCCGCGTGCACCCCGGCCACCGCCAGCGCGAGGAGGTCGTGGGTCGCGGTGACCCCTGATCCGCAGTACGCCGCCACGTCGGCCCCCGGCACGGCGCCGACGTCGCCGTAGATCTCTCGGAGCTCGGTCACCGACCGGAACGTGCCGTCCTGCGCGAGGTTGCGCGAGGTGTCGACGTTGACGGCGCCGGGGATGTGCCCGGCGACCGGGTCGACAGGCTCCACCTCGCCGCGATAGCGCTCGGGGGCGCGGGCATCGATGAGTACGGCGACGTCGCTGACGTTGGAGGCGTCCACGACGCTCAGTCGGCCGGGCGTGCCGCTGAAGTCTCCGGGCGCCCTCGGCGATATCTCGGTGCTGACCTGCCCACCCGACGCCCGCCACACCGACCAGCCGCCGTCGAGCACCCGCACGTCGGCGTGGCCGTAGTCGCGCAACAGCCACCACGCCCGCCCGGCGGCCCGGCCCTGCCAGTCGTCGTAGACCACGACGGGTTCATCGTTGCTCGCTCCGGCGGCTCGCATCGCCGCCACGAACACCTCCGGTTCAGGCAGCGGGTGCCTCCCCCTCTCGTCCACCGGGACACCGGGGGCGCTCGAGAGCTCGGTGTCCAGGTCGACGTACGCCGCACCGGGGATGTGGCCTGCGGCATACTCCTCGCGCCCGGGCGGTCCGCCCAGCCGGTAGCGCACGTCCAGGAGGGTGACCTGTCCGAGCGACGAGGACAGCTCGGCAACCGAGATCAGCGGAGAGCTCACGTCGGCAACCGTAGCGCCGTTCCCCGCTGGGCGAGGGGCCACAACCTGGTCGGCCGGTGCGCGACACGCGCTTGCTCCAGGCGACACGCCGAGCTCGGCGCACCTTGGCCGACAGTCGTGGCCCCACCTTGAGTGGGCGGTGGGCGCGTGGTGGCGGCGCAGGAGCACCCGCGCGATGTGACAGGATCCCGCCTCGTGGCTGAACTGCATTTCTTCACCGGCACCATGGACAGCGGAAAGTCGACCCTGGCGCTGCAGACCAACCACAACCACGCCGCGCGCGGTCGGGTCGGGCGGATCTTCACCACGCACGACCGGTCCGGACACGCCGTGCTCACGAGCCGCCTGGGCCTGACCCACGACGCCCTGGAGGTCGACACCGACTTCGACTTCTGGCGCTACGTCGTCACCTCGCTGACGGCCGGCGGGCGGATCGACTACCTGATCTGCGACGAGGCCCAGTTCTACTCCCCCGACCAGATCGACCAGCTCGCCAAGGTCGTCGACGAGCTGCAGATCGACGTGTTCGCGTTCGGCATCCTCACCGACTTCCGGACCCAGCTCTTCCCGGGCAGCCGGCGCCTCGTCGAGATCGCCGACCGGATGAACGTCCTCCAGGTGGAGGCGCTGTGCTGGTGCGGCAAGCGCGCCACCCACAACGCGCGCACCGAGAACGGGATCATGGTCACCGAGGGCGATGTGGTGGTCGTCGGCGATGTCGAGGCCGCCGACGAGCCGCCAGCAGACGTGGCCTACGAGGTGCTGTGCCGTCAGCACCATCGCCGTCGCCTGACCGCGGCCCGCGCCAAGGCGGTCTCGCTCGCGCCCGAGCCGCTCCCCTTCGGCTGACCTAGGAACGGGGCAGTCGCCCGGCCACCTTGCGCCACGGCGCGGTGAGCCGCCACGACCTCGATGCCTGTACGGCGGCGAGCTGCTGGGCGACGTCTGCGGCCTCGCGCCTGGCCCGGCGTGCGGCGGCCCGCGCGCGACGTACCTCGGGCGCCGGACCCGAGGGGCCTGACACGTTGTGCCGGGGCGCGCCCTGGCCGTAGACGTCGACGGTGGTGCCGAAGAACTCGACGTCGCGCTTGCCGAGAAGGTCGGGTGCAGCGCTGCGCAGGTGGGTGGCGTACCCCGTGGCGGCGGCGACCGAGTCGGTGAGGTAGAGCTTGTTGGGAGAGATGGCGAACGGCACGAGTCCCGGGTGGTCGAGCAGGTAGGTCGCCGTGCCCGTCAGCACTCCCAGCCAGTGCCCGTTGAGCATGTCGTCGAGAACCACGATCCCGCCGTCGGCGATGCCCGCCTGGGCGAGCTCAAGGTCGTGGCGGGTGATCTCGGCGGTGTGTCCGCCGTCGATGGAGAACATCCGCGGCCGGCCGAACACCTCGCGAGCAGACGCAGGAGTGACCTCGAGACTCGATCGCGCCACGATCTTCACCGCAACGCAGGGCGCCCAGCGCGAGAGGTTCTCCTCGAACCGGCCGCGGTCGCCCTTGCCCGAGTGGTCGGCGTTCTGCTCCTGGTGCTCGAAGACGTCGAGCGCCACCGCGGGCTCCCTCGGCGCGAGTCCGTTGGCCAGCAGCAGGAACGAGCGGCCGTGGTGCACGCCTATCTCGGCCACTCCGCCGCCCAGACCCAGCCCGATCTGGTGAAGCAGCAAGGAGGCCATCAGCTCCGCCGACTCCGGCTCGAACCAGCCCTCGACCTGGGCCAGGCCATCGCTGCGATAGCGCTCCAGCCGTTCGGTCACCGTCTTCGACACGTTTCGACACTAACGCCGATCCCGGCCAGCGACGGGACGCCGTCGAGCGGGTGTCGTCAGCTGACGAGGATCGGGATCAGCATCTCGGCCGGCGTCAGCGAGCCGTGCATGCCGACGAGCGTCTTCTCGTAGGGGAAGTCGGCCGTGGAGACGACCGCGGCGTCGGCGCGACAGGCCACCAGGACGTCACCGACGCGCGGCAGGACCCCGGGCGCGACCTCGCCGAACCAGCCACGTCCGATGGCGTCGTCGCGGGTGAGCACGAGGGCCCGCTCGCCCAGCACCTCGCGCCAGGTCGCGACCACGGAGTCGACCGAGCCGCGCGAGCAGTAGAGGTGCCGGAACCTCGCCTCGCCGCCGAGCAGGTCGACGCCGTCGCGGAGCTCCACGACCTCATCCACGTCGATCCGCGAGGAGACCTCGCAGTCGACCATCCCGTGGTCGGCGACCACGAGCAGCCGCACGGAGGGCGGCAACGCGTCGCGCATCTGCTCGGCCTCGGCATCGACCATCGCGAGCTGCTGGAGCCACTGCATCGAGGAGACGCCGAACTTGTGGCCCGTCCAGTCGAGGTCGGAGTCGTAGACATAGGTCAGGGACGGGGAGTACGCCGCCGCATCGACCATCGCGGCGATCCGCTCGCCCACGAGGTTGGCGCCGACGAAGGTGGCACCGCGGTGCGCGGCGACGGTCAGGCCCGACCCGGCGAACTCACGCTTGTTGACGACCGAGACGTGCACCCCGCCGGCGGTGAGCCGGGCGAAGGCGGTCGGATGGGGCTGCCAGTCGAGTGGATCGACCTGCTTGTCCCACGACAGGTGGTTGATGAGCCGGTTGGTGCCGGGGATGCGGGCGGTGAAGCCGATCAGCCCGTGGGCCCCGGGGACCAGACCGGTGCCGAACGACGTCAGGCTGGTCGCCGTGGTCGACGGCACGCCGGCGGTGCCGACCGCGCCGCCCTCGACCAGCGACGAGAGGAACGGCGCCGCGTGGGAGTAGCGCCGGAGCAGCTCCGAGCCCAGGCCGTCGATCAGGAAGACGACGTACGCCGCAGCGTCGGGCAGCAACAGGCCCGGCGGCGCGGCACCACCCACCGACGCGTCGACGCCCAGCGCGCGGGCGATCGCCGGCACGACGTCGCCGAGCGAGCGCTCGCCGTAGGCGGGCAGCGTGAAGTCACTCACGAGGCATTGGCTCGCTCACGCTCCGCGCGTCAGCGCCGACAGCGCCTCGGCGAAGCCCAGCAGCCTGGCGACCGCTTCGCCGCCGTCAGCCGCAGCCGAGACACGCAGCGAGAAGTCGTCGCCGGCGACAACGCCGGTGTAGCCGTGGTCGGCGTCACAGTCGGGATCCTCGCAGCCGGCCGGCTCGAGGTCGATTCGTCCGACTCCGCCCCAGCCGATGGTCATGACCGCCTCGGCGGCCGAGGACGGGCCGGACGTGGGGTTGGCGATCATCCGCGTGACCACGACCGAGCGGATCGCGGACAGCGAGACCGCCTCGGTGGAGGTCGAGGTGTAGGGATCGGGCAGCAGGTCGTCGCCGGGGTGCTCGTCGGTGTGTGCCAGGACCAGCCGGGACGTCGTGTGCACCGCCACGGTCAGGTGGCGTCGCACCTCGTCGCGGTCGAAGGTCGGCTCGTGGTGGAGGTAGAACGCGACCATCTCCTCACCGCCCACCGCGGAGAACACTCCGTCGGAGACCACTTCGGGGTAGTAGCCGGTGTGGTTGATGGCCCGCCGAAGGTCTCCCGCTGGTCCGGTGTCGGACGTCTTGCTGCGCATGCGCGCAGTCTGTCACGCGGGTCGCGGGCGCAGCC
>NZ_JANPEO010000057.1:0-8296 GCF_031422975.1 Nocardioides sp.
TGGGAGTGGAGCCCCGAGGCCTTCGCCGAGGCGCGGCATCGCAACGTCCCAATATTGCTGAGCGTCGGGTACGCCGCCTGCCACTGGTGCCACGTGATGGCGCACGAGTCCTTCGAGGACCAGGCGACGGCCGACTACCTCAATGAGCACTACGTCAGCATCAAGGTCGACCGCGAGGAGCGGCCCGACGTCGATGCGATCTACATGCAGGCGACGACCGCGATGACCGGGCACGGTGGTTGGCCGATGACCTGTGTGCTCGACCACGACGGCAACCCGTTCTTCGCCGGCACCTACTTCCCGCAGCGACCGCGGCACGGGCAGCCGTCGTTCACGCAGGTCCTGCAGGGGCTCACCGATGCGTGGGTCAACCGGGGCCACGACGTCGCGCGGGTGGCCGGCGACCTGCGCGAGCATCTGCAGGCCACCGCGAGCTTCGCTCCCGGTGAGATCGACCTCGACGCGGCGGTGCGCACGCTGGCGAAGGAGTACGACGGCGTCCACGGCGGGTTCGGGGGCGCGCCGAAGTTCCCCCCGTCGATGGTCCTGGAGTTCCTGCGCCGACAGGGCGAGACCGACATGCTCACCGGCACCCTCGAGGCGATGGCGCGCGGCGGCCTTCACGACCAGCTCGGCGGCGGCTTCGCGCGCTACGCCGTAGACGCCGACTGGGTGGTGCCGCACTTCGAGAAGATGCTCTACGACAACGCCCTGCTCCTGCGGGTGTACGCCGCAACGCGCGCCCCCCTGTTCACCGCGGTCGCCGACGGTGTCGCCGACTTCATGCTCAGCGAGCTGCGCACCGACGAGGGCGGCTTCGCCTCGGCGCTCGACGCCGACTCGGAGGGCGTGGAGGGGCGCTTCTATGTCTGGACGCCCGCCCAGCTGGTCGAGGTGCTCGGCGATGACGACGGCCGGTGGGCCGCGGAGCTGCTCGAGGTCACGGACACCGGCACCTTCGAGCACGGTGCCTCGACGCTGCAACTGCTCGAGGCGCCCGACGATCTCGAGCGCTGGTCTGAGGTACAGCGGCGGCTCCTGGCCGCCCGCGACGAGCGGGTCCGCCCGGCGCGCGACGACAAGGTGGTGGCCGCCTGGAACGGGCTGGCCATCAGCGGACTGGTCGAGCTTCACCACGCGCTCGGCAAGCCCGCACATCTCCACGCGGCGGTCGCTGCCGGAGAGCTCCTGGCGCGCGTGCACCTTGTCGACGGGAGACTGCGACGCGTCTCGCGCAACGGCGTCGTCGGTGCACCCGCAGGAGTGCTCGAGGACTACGGCTGTGTCGCGGCCGGCTTCCTGGACCTGGTGCAGGCGACCGGCGACCGGGTCTGGCTCGAGCGGGCGGGGCTCCTGATCGATGTCGCCCTCGACCATTTCCGGGCCGCGGACGGCGGGTTCTTCGACACCGCCGACGACGCCGAGCAGCTCGTGGCCCGCCCCCGCGACCCGAGTGACAACGCGTCTCCGAGCGGACTCTCCGCGCTGCTGCACGCGCTCGTCAGCCACGCCGCCCTCACCGGATCGCACCGCCATCGCACGGCCGCCGAGGAGGCGCTTGCCAGTGTCGCGGTGCTCGCCCAGCGCGTTCCCCGGTTCGCGGGCTGGTCGCTGGCCGCAGCGGTCGCGATGCTCGACGGACCGGAGGAGATCGCGGTGATCGGGCGTCCGGGCGCCGAGCGCGACGTCCTCGTGGCAGCAGCGCGGCGGCGTACGAACGCCGTCGTCGTGGTCGCCGAGCCAGGCACCACCGGCATCGCGTTGGTGGAGGGGCGCGGTGAGGTCGACGGCAGACCTGCGGCGTACGTCTGCCGCAACCATGTGTGCGGCCTGCCGGTGACAGACCCCCAGGACCTCCGATGAAGCCGGTGCAGACCCAGCCGCGCCGTTTCTATGACGGCGGCGTGCTGGCGGTCGGCGACCGGATCGGGTTGCCGCCGGACCCCGACGCCGATCCGCGGATCGTGCTGGAGCGGCACTTGGAGGACGACCTCGAGACCTTCAGCCTGGAGCGCAGGATCGCCTACCGCGACCGGCACTTCGGCGAGATCCTGGTGCCCGCGTCGCCGGACTTCCGCACCGACCTGACCTCGACGCCGGCCCTGTTCACGTGGCTGGTGCCCAAGACCGGCGCACATCTGCCGGCGGCCCTGGTGCACGACGCGCTGGTCGCCGGTGGCGGGGAACCGTCCTACACCTCCACCCAGGGTCACGACATCGACCGGGTCGAGGCCGATCGGGTGTTCCGCGACGCCATGGCCGACACGGGCACCGGCGTTGTCCGACGCTGGATCGTGTGGGCTGCCGTCACCACCGCCACCATCTTCGTGGCCGGCGGACTGCCCTGGTCGCCGCTGCTCAACTGGGCGCACCGCATCGGCGCCGGCACGTCGCTCGCGGTGATCGTCTACCTCGGCTACTGCTCGACCGGCGATCTCTTCGACCTCGACTGGCCGCTGACCGTCCCGGTGCCGTGGATGGGGGACCGCGCCTGGTGGCAGGAGGTCATCGGGGGGCTGGCCGGCGCGATCGTCGTCCCGCTGGCGCTGAGCCTGCTGTGGGGACGCTTCGTGAAGGCCGGCGTCATCGGCTGCGTGATGCTGGCCGTGCTGCTGCACGTCACCGTGGGCCTGGCCGCGATCTCGCTGGCCTACCAGGCGCTGGAGCGGATGGCGCGCCGTGCGCCGAGGCTGACCCGGGCCCTCACCATCGCCGTGGCGGTCGGGGCGCTGGTGTCGTTCGTCTGGCTCAGCCTCGTCTGAGGCCGACCTCGGAGAGCCACCTGCCCGCGAACGTGTCCCGCGGCACGTCAGCGGTCAGCAGGTCTAGCCCGGTGTGGAACGCGAACACCAGCAGTCCCAGCGCGCCGAGGCCGACCACCGTGCCCTTGATCCGCTGCGGTACCCAGTCCCGGGCCCCGCGCATGCGGTGCCACCAGCCGCTCACGGACGCGGCGACGACGGCCGAGACGATGCTGGCGAGCACGGCGCCGAGCACGGTGCCCATCAGGTCGAGGCGAGAGCTCAGGATCGTCGCGGTGGCCGCGGCGACGGCGCCCGCGACCAGTTGGGGCAGGGAGAGCTCGAGGGCAGGTCGGTGGCTGGATTCAGGCATCACGGACTCAGATCGGGTGGTGTCGAGGACAGGAGGCATCCTGTGTACGACGACTCGCACCGCTCGGATGTTCCCCACCGTGAGGGGGCTCACCCCGCCGGAGGGACGCTCAGCGTCAGCGCAGGGAGTACGTCGCCACCGAGACGCCGACGTAGTGCGTGACGAAGGCCAGGATCGTGAAGCTGTGGAACACCTCGTGGAAGCCGAACCAGCGCGGCCACGGGTTGGGTCGCTTCGTCCCGTAGACGATGCCGCCGAGCGTGTAGAGGCCGCCGCCCACGGCGATCAGCACCATGACGGCGGTGCCCGTGCTGGCGCCGTACCGGGCACTGGCGCCGGTGACGAAGTCGCCGAAGAAGAAGACCGGAGCCCAGCCGAGCGCCATGTAGATGGGGGCGGACAGCCAGCGGGGCGCGCCCTTCCACAACACCTTCATGGCCACGCCGGACACGGCGCCGCCCCACACGATGGCGATCATCGCCCACCGGTCGGTGCCGTCCAGCAGCAGCAGTGCGAACGGGGTGCACGAACCCGCGATCAGCAAGAAGATGTTGGAGTGGTCGAAGCGCTTCAACCGCGAGTGCACGGTGGGCGACCACGTGCCACGGTGATAGACGGCCGACACGGTGAAGAGCACGAGCGCGGTGAGCGCGAAGATGGCCGAGCCGACACGGGTGGTGGCGTCGGGGGAGAGCACGACGAGCACGATGCCGGCCGCCAGCGTGAGGGGCGCGGTGGCGAGGTGCAGCCAGCCACGCAGGTGGGGCTTCACCTCCGCGATGACCTCCTCGACGCGCTCGGAGAGCCCGTCGAAGCGGTCGCGCAGGATGTCGTTCATGGGGACAACCTACGGCAGAGCAGGTGACGAGTCCTGAGAACGGCGGCCAACTCAGGTGATCTCGTGGTCACTCGCGCCGTCCTCGCCCTCGCCGTCGTCGCTGGTGAAGAACGAGAACGAGCCGTCGGTCTCGAGCACGCAGAGCTCGATGTCGCTCAGCCGCCGGATGCCCTGCTGCCTGGCAGCCTCGTGCACGTCCGCGATGGTCATGCGCTCTCCGCCCAGGGTGTCGAGCAGCGGCTCGCCGTCGCGGACGACCACGCGCGCGCGCCCGGCCAGCCAGGGACGGAACCTCGGATAGTGGAAGCCCAAGGTGTTGAGGGCGATGCCGGCCATGGCAAAGGTCGAGACCGCGATCACGGCGGCCGTCACCGAGTAGTCCTCCTGCAGGATGCCCTGACTGACGAGGTCGCCGACGGTGATGAGGAGGATCATGTCGAAGGCAGAGAGCTGGGCGACCTCGCGCTTCCCGCCTACGCGGACCACGAGCCAGAGGAACATGAAGATGGCCAGGGCCCGGATCAAGATGTCCATCAGGGCATCCTCCACACCGTGAAGGAGCCGGTGACGACCGGTTCGTCGTCGACCAGCACGCTCACCTCGCAGTCCTCGGTCTCGCCGAACTGGCCCGGGGCGACCCGCGCGTCGAGACTGATCTCGAGGACGTTGCCGGTGGGTGGCGGGTCGAACTCGTAGAGGATCCACGGCGGCGCCGTGGTCTCGGCCGAGGGGCTCGGATACCAGGCCTGGAAGTCGAGGTCGTTGAAGAACTCGTCGCACAGACGCATCTGCAGCGTGTCGCCGAAGCCGGCAAGGGCCTCGACGGTGATGTGCAGCGGGGCCGGCTGTCCGGAGCGGGTGATGCGCGGATACTCGATCTGCAGGTTGTAGCCGGCGCCCCTGGCAACTGTCTCGCCCACACGCGGACCGAACAGGCCGACGCCGGCCAGGACCACGACGAGCATCAGCACGCCGGTACCCGTTCGCCTGGCCCAGCGCGAGCGTCTCGTGGGGGGACTCTCACGCAGGTCGGAGATGGTCTCGTCCTCGAAGGTCGTCTCTCTCGGCACCCTCGACACCTTAGGCCCGGCTACCATCGGCGGGTGGCGAATCTGAGGAGCGCAGTGCGTCGGGTGCTCTACCCGGCCTACGAGAAGCGGATGGTGAAGTTCCTCCCTGCCGACCGCATCCCGCAGCACATCGGCGTCATGCTCGACGGCAACCGCCGCTGGGCCAAGGCCGTCGGCCTCGACACCGCCGGCGGCTACCAGGCCGGCGCCGACAACATCTTCCCGCTGCTCGGCTGGTGCGAGGAGGTCGGCGTCAAGGTCGTCACCTTGTGGCTGCTCTCCAGTGACAACCTCACCAACCGCCCCCCGGAGCAGATGGCGGGGCTGCTCGGGATCATCGAGGGCGCCGTCGAGTCCCTCGCCGCCCAGCGCAGGTGGCGCATCCACCCGGTGGGTGCGCTCGATCTGCTGCCGGCCCACACCGCCGAGCGGCTCAAGGCCGCCGAGGACGACACCCGCGACATCGACGGCCTCCTGGTCAACATCGCCGTGGGGTACGGCGGTCGCCGCGAGATCGCCGACGCGGTCCGCTCGCTGCTCCAGGAGCACGCCGCCCGCGGCACGTCGCTCGACGAGCTCGCAGATGTCATCGACGTCGAGCACATCGCCGACCACCTCTACACCAAGGGCCAGCCCGACCCCGACCTCGTGATCCGCACCTCCGGCGAGCAGCGCCTCGGCGGCTTCCTGCTCTGGCAGAGCGCCAACTCGGAGTTCTACTTCTGCGAGGCGCTCTGGCCGGACTTCCGACGGGTCGACTTCCTGCGGGCCATCCGTGCCTACGCCGAGCGCGAGCGTCGCTTCGGTTCCTGAGCCGCCTCCTGTCCAGACGCGTGCCGGTCGCCGTACGCCCGAAATACGCTGTTCACCCCGCGTTCTGGCGTGTCGCTGCGGTTCGGTTGATTGACGGCGTACTTTTTGAGGCATCAGCAGGTGGGGAAGCCGGCTGTATCGGAGGCCATCTTGAGAAGTCACGCACCGCTTCACGGAGCCGTCCGGTCCATGCACTGAACTGGACCGGGTGAGGGCGTTCGCGCCGGTCCGTGAGGGGTAGTCCACAGTGGCCTCCAGCGCTACGAAGAACCGCACCTATGTCCTCGACACCAGCGTTCTGCTGGCCGATCCCGGCGCCCTGAAGAGGTTCGCCGAGCACGAAGTCGTGCTGCCGGTCGTGGTGATCACCGAACTCGAGGGCAAACGCCACCACCCCGAGCTGGGCTTCTTCGCCCGGGCGGCGCTGCGGATGCTCGATGAGCTGCGCGTCGAGCACGGCCGTCTCGACTCGCCAGTCCCGGTGGGCGACGAGGGCGGCACGATTCGCGTCGAGCTCAACCACACCGATGCCGCCTCGCTGCCGTCCGGGTTCCGGCTCGGCGACAACGACACCCGGATCCTGGCCGTGGCACGCAACCTCGCCAACGAGGGGCACGACGTCACCCTCGTCTCCAAGGACCTCCCGCTGCGGATCAAGGCCTCCGCGATCGGTCTGGACGCCGAGGAGTATCGCGCCGAGGCGATCAGCGACTCCGACACCGGCTACACCGGGATGGCCGAGCTCGACGTGAGCTCCGCCGAGCTCGACGAGCTCTACGACGACGGCGTGCTCGACCTCGAGGCCGCTCGCGACCTGCCCTGCCACAACGGTCTGGTGCTCCTCTCCGACCGCGGTACGGCGCTGGGTCGCATCGGCCCCGACAAGCAGGTCCATCTCGTCCGCGGCGACCGGGAGGCCTTCGGCATCCACGGGCGCTCGGCCGAGCAGCGGATCGCGCTCGAGATGCTGCTCGACCCCGAGGTCGGCATCGTCTCGCTCGGTGGCCGCGCCGGCACGGGCAAGTCGGCACTCGCGCTGTGCGCCGGGCTCGAGGCGGTCATGGAGCGCCGCCAGCACAAGAAGGTGGTCGTGTTCCGTCCGCTGTTCGCGGTCGGCGGCCAGGAGCTCGGCTATCTCCCCGGCTCGGAGTCGGAGAAGATGAGCCCCTGGGGCCAGGCGGTCTTCGACACCCTCGGCGCCCTCACCACGCCCGAGGTGATCGACGAGGTGATGGACCGCGGGATGCTCGAGGTGCTGCCGCTGACCCACATCCGCGGCCGGTCGCTGCACGACGCATTCGTGATCGTGGACGAGGCCCAGTCGTTGGAGCGCAACGTGCTGCTCACGGTGCTCTCGCGGATCGGGGCCAACTCCAAGGTCGTACTGACCCACGACGTCGCCCAGCGCGACAACCTCCGGGTCGGTCGACACGACGGCATCGTGGCGGTCATCGACAAGCTCAAGGGACACCCGCTGTTCGCCCACGTCACGCTGACCCGTTCGGAGCGCTCACAGATCGCTGCCCTCGTGACCGAGATGCTGGAGAACGTCACCCTGTGACGCAACAGGCGTGACCCTTGTGGCATGTGTGACGAGTGGGGTGCATGAGGTCGGGGACTTTGCCCGTTTGGTTTGCACGCCCCCCGTTCGTCGTGCATGGTTGCTCGTGATCGTTTCGTGACCTTGAGGCCTCGCCGCAGGGGCCGTCACGACTCCCGCTCCACGTACGACTGCCCTGATGGCAGCCCCCGCCGTCTACCCGTGAGACATCCCCCTGTGACCAAGTCCAACCAGTACGTGCCCAGGCACCTCGCTCCGGGCAAGCACAAGGCACTCAGGACCGCTCCCCAGCGGGCACTGCGCAACTCCGTGTTCCTGACCGGAGTGGCGGCCGTGGCGACGGGCCTCGTCGTCTCCAACGGCGTGCTCGGCACGCCTGCAGGTACGGCGACCGGCGACCTCGCTGCCGCCGCGGTCCACGGCGTCGGCACTGCCCAGGCCGAGACCGGCCAAGGCGACGCCCAGCTCGAGCGTCGCGCGGAGACCGCGGTCGTGTCTCGATCCGATCGCCGTGGCTCCACGGACGCGCGCAAGGTCGCGGCGCTCTCGGCCGCCAACGGCCCGGCGATCACCCGTACCGAGGACCTCTCGACCGGCGACCCCCGCGACGTCGCCCGCGCGTTGCTGCCCGAGTTCGGATTCAGCAGCTCGGAGTTCGACTGCCTGGACTCCCTCTACGAGAGCGAGTCGGGCTGGCGCACCGACGCCGACAATCCGTCCTCGTCGGCCTACGGCATCCCGCAGGCCCTCACCCAGCTCCACGCGCTGCCCGCCGACTACATGACGTCGGCCGAGTCGCAGATCCGCTGGGGCCTCGGCTACATCCAGGACACCTACGGCACGCCGTGCGGCGCCTGGTCGTTCAAGTCCGGCCACGGCTGGTACTGAGCCGGCCGGCTC
>NZ_JANPEO010000058.1:0-7444 GCF_031422975.1 Nocardioides sp.
ACGGCCAACGACGTGCTCGACTCGGTCGAGCTGTCGGGGTTGTGAGCCGGCTCAGCCGGTGCGGATCCCGCGGATGACCTTGGCCATCAGGTCGCGCATGCCCGGCACGTCGACCTCGCGGCCGGTGAGGGCGATCTCGGCCTCGGCCTGGCCGGAGCGGGTGAGGTCCAGCCAGGTGATGAGACCGAAGCGGCGGTAGCCGTCGTGGACGTAGCTGAACTCGAGCGAGTCGTAGGTGCGCAGCAGGATGTCGACCTGCTGCTCGTCGCGCCGGAGGTCGTCGATGCGGGAGGCCAGGATGTTCGGGATCTGCTCGTGCTGGCTGACGACCTGCTCGACGCGGAGGATGTAGGTGTTGTTGGGGCTGTCGGCCAGCTTGTACTTCACCTCGTTCGACGAGGTCTCCAGCCGGCTCCAACCGCGCGGCGCGGGGAAGACGAACTTGTAGGTGTCCGTGCCCACCGACACGTCGTGCAGCGGCAGGTCGCTCTGCATCGCCTCCTGCGGCGGATCATCGCGCAACGGAGCCGGGGGGTCGACCGGGACGCTGGGGCTCGCAGCCGCCACCGGCCTCGGCGCTCCGCTCGTCGCGGGCGAGGGCTGGAGGAAGGCAGCAGCCGCGAAACCGCCGACGATGCCCGCCGCCAGCAACGCCACGACTGCGACGAGTCCCCGCCAACTCATGGGGGGAGGGTATCGGTGTCCCTCGCCGGGGCGCCGCACGGGGCGGCCCCCGACCTGGGTAGTGGCCGAATCGTTGTCGTCGGCCGCCAGTCTCGCGGGGGCTCGAGGTGTCCGGCGCCGACTAGCGTGAGCCCATGCGCTCTCGGCTCGCCGTCCTTGCCCTCGCGGCGTCCCTCGCGGCGTCCCTCGCCCTGACCGGCTGCCAGGTGCTCGGCGGCGACGACGGCCCCGCGCCGGTCCTCGACGCGCTCGCCGGCGGGTTGTCGTCCGGCGATCTCAGCGGCGTTCGGTTCGACGCCCCGGACGTCGCCGAGCAGTACGCCGCAGTCGTCGACGGTCTCGGAGCGGTGCTGCCGAGCGTCGAGGTGGACGACGCGGAGGTCACCGACGACACGGCGACAGCCGCCGTGACCTGGCGCTGGGAGCTGGACGGCCAGCCCTGGACGTACGACACCACGGCCGACCTCACGCGGGTGGACGACGCGTGGCAGGTCGCCTGGGCGCCGGCGCTGATCGAACCGTCCCTCGTCGAGGGCGAGCACCTCACCCTCGACCGCACCGCCGCCGCGCGCGGTCAGATCACCGGCGCCGGTGATCGGGCGATCGTCGCGCCGCGCGAGGTGGTGCGGCTCGGGCTGGACAAGACGAAGCTGGCGGCGACCGACGACGTGACCGTGTCCGCGCGGGCGATCGCCGACGCGTTGCAGATCGGTGCCCCCGACTACGTCGAGCGCGCCGTGGCAGCAGGCGACAAGGCGTTCGTCGAGGCGCTGGTGCTGCGAGCGGAGGAGGCGAGGACCGCCGTACCCCCCGCCTACGCCGAGATCCCGGGGGCCGTGGCGATCGGCGACCAGCAGGACCTCGCGCCGTCGCGGGGCTTCGCGGCCCCCAACCTCGGCAGCGTCGGCGACGCCACCGCGGAGATCATCGAGGCGTCCGGCGGTGAGGTCGTGGCCGGCGACGTCGTCGGCCTCTCGGGCCTGCAGGCGAGGTACGACGACCAGCTCGCCGGTACCCCTGGCCTCACCGTGATCGCGGCCGGCGCCGCCAACGACCGGGCCGTGTTCGAGGTGCCCGCGGTCCCCGGAGCGCCCCTGCGGACCACGCTCGACATCGACCTGCAGACCAAGGCCGAGTCCGCCCTCGCCACCGTCGGCCCGGCGAGCGCTGTCGTGGCGATCCGCCCCTCCGACGGCGCGATCCTCGCGGCGGCCAGCGGGCCACCGAGCGTGGGCCTGAACGCGGCGACCTACGGCCAGTACGCCCCCGGCTCGACCTTCAAGGTCGTGTCGTCGCTGGCGCTGCTGCGCTCCGGCCTGCGGCCCGAGGACCCCGTGTCGTGCCCGGCGACGACCGTGGTGGACGGCAAGTCGTTCAAGAACTACGACGACTACCCCGCCTCGGGACTCGGCACGATCACCCTGCGCCAGGCCGTCGCCAACTCGTGCAACACCGCCTTCATCTCCTCGCGCGAGCGTCTCCGGGACGGCGACCTGGCCGACGCTGCCGCGGCCCTGGGTCTCGGGGTCGACCACGACCTCGGCTTCCCGGCCTACTTCGGTCAGGTGCCGCCGCCCGAGGGGGAGACGGAGGCCGCCGCAGACCTGATCGGCCAGGGCAAGGTGCTCGCCTCCCCGCTCGCGATGGCGACCGTCGCCGCGTCGGTGGCGGCCGGTCGCGCCGTACTCCCCGTGCTGCTGCCCGACCTCGCGACCGAGCAGGTCGCGCCGTCGGTTCCGCTGACCGCGTCCGAGGCTGCCTCGCTGCAGGTGTTGATGCGGGCCGTGGTGACCGACGGTTCGGGGTCGTTCCTGCTCGGCCTGCCCGGCGAGGTGGGGGCGAAGACCGGGACGGCGGAGTACGGCACGCCCGACGACTCGGGGTCCTTGCCCACCCACGCCTGGATGATCGCGACCCAGGGCGACCTCGCCGTCGCGGTGTTCGTCGAGACCGGTGAGTCGGGCTCGCGCACCGCGGGGCCGATCCTGGCGCGCTTCCTCTCCTAGCCCCGCCCGCCCTCCGCCCTCCATCGCCCCGCACTCGGCCCAGCCCGGCTCGCATTTAAAACGCTGTTACGCACACATCCGCGACGTTGCTACGACGCAGCAGAGCACTGGACAGCGTGTTACATGAACGGGGGGCGACCCGCCTCATGGACCGGGCCCTACGGTGGGCCGCATGTTCTTCGAGAGCGTCCGCCTGGTCGCCGTCACCGACCCCGCGCCCGAGGGACCGGTCGACGTCACCGTCACCGACGGGCTCGTGACCGCCGTCGAGCCGGCCGCCGATCCGGGAGCAACCACGGGCTGGCTGATGCCCGGTCTCTGGGACCAGCACGTCCACCTCGGCCAGTGGTCGTTGTCGAGTGCCCGGCTCGACCTCGCGCCGGCCAGGTCCAGCGCGCACGCCGTCGAGCTCGTCCGCGCGCGTCTCGAGGAATGGCCCGACCTGCCCGTCATCGGGTGGGGGCACCGCCCGACGAGGTGGGACGACGGTCCCGTGGTCTCCGACCTGGACGCGATCGACACCGAGCAGCCGATCGTGCTGATCTGCGGCGACGGCCACCACGGCTGGCTCAACACCCGCGCCCTGCACCTGCTGGCCCTGCCGACCCGCGAGGGCGTGGTCGCGGAGGGCGAGTGGTTCCAGGCCTACGGCCGCCTCGGCAGCGTGATCGGCGTCGACGGCACCGGCCCCGAGGCCTACCACCGGACGATGGAGGCCGCGGCGGCCCAAGGCATCGTCGGCCTCGTCGACTTCGAGTTCAGCGGCGGCGTCGCCGAGTGGCTCGATCGCTGGGGCGAGGGTGCCGACCTCCTGCGCATCCGGATGGCGTCGTACGCCGATGGGCTGGCCGACGTCCTCGAGCGCGGCCTGGCCTCCGGCGACCCGCTCGGCGACGACCCACGCCTCACGATGGGGCCGCTCAAGATCATCAGCGACGGTTCGCTGAACACGCGCACGGCGTGGTGTTGCGAGCCGTACGCCGAGAAGGCGGTCCTCGGCTTCCCGCACGGCCAGCCCAACCAGAGTCCCGAGGAGCTGCGCGAGCTGCTCGAGCGAGCGACCGAGCGCGGGCTCGACGTCGCCGTACACGCCATCGGCGACCGCGCCGTCACCGAGGCGCTGGCGGCCTTCGGCGAGACCGGCGCCCGCGGCGGCATCGAGCACGTGCAACTCACGACGCGCGAGGACGTACGCCGCATGGCCGACCTCGGAGTGCGTGCCAGCGTCCAGCCCGCCCACCTGCTCGACGACCGCGAGGTCACCGAGCGGCTGTGGCCGGGCCGCGCCGAGCGCTGCTTCCCGCTGCGGTGGATGCTCGACGACGGCGTCGACGTGGTGCTCGGCTCCGACGCCCCGGTCTCGCCGCTCGACCCGTGGCTGGCCATCGCCGCCGCGGTCCATCGAGCCGCCGACGGGGACGACGCCTGGCACCCCGAGCAGTCGATCACCGCCCGCGAGGCCCTTGCCGCCTCCACCGACGGCTGGGGCACGATCGCGGTCGGCCACGGCGCCGACGTGGTGCTGCTCGACGTCGATCCGCTCGAGGGCGACGACGGCGAGGAGCACGCGCGCCGGCTGCGGGGGATGGGCGACCACGTCCGCGGCACCTGGGTCGCGGGCCGGCCCGTCTTCGCGCCCTGACGGGGCGTGCGGCCACAGCGGGCCGGACCTGCGTCGTCGTGCTCGGGTAGTTCAGTGGGACATGGTCGTCATCCTGGGCCATTTCCGACCATCTCCCCCTGAACTACCCGGCACTACGGGCCCACGTCAACTGAACCACCCCGGCACCGGGCCCGCTACGCAAGGGCCAGCGTCGCCTCCAGCACGAACTGGGGGTCCTCCAGCCGGTCGCCGTACAGCTCCCGAAGTTGCTGGACGCGATAGCGCACGGTCTGCGGGTGCACGAAGAGCTCGCCGGCGACGGCGTCTCGGCGGCCCTGGTTGAGCACCCAGGAGCGCAGCGTCTCGGTCAGCTTGTCGACGGTGGAGGGCCGCTGCCCCTCGAGCGGCGCGAGCACTCGGGCACGCAGATCCGCGCGGGAGTCGGGGTCGGCGCCGAGGATGAGTGCCGCGAGGTGCGCGTCGGCGTCGACCAGGCCGGGCAGCCCGAGCGCGAACGCGCGGCCGGCCCGCTCGTGCGAGCGGACGGCGTCCAGCCACGGCATCGACGGGCCGACGACGGCGCTGGTGCCGCGCAGCGCACGCAGCAGCCCGGCACGTGCTGCCGCGGAGCCGCTGGACGGCACGAGCAGCAGGGCTCGGCCCTCCGGGACGCCCGGCAGGTCCTCGACGGGCTGGAGGGTGTCGGCGTCGACCAGCGAGGACGCATGCGCGGCCTGCGACTCGGGCAGGAGGACGGCGGTCAGCTGCGTCGGCTGATCCCAGCTGGCGCGCTCGGCGGCCGAGACGACCGCCTCGGCTGCGGCGCCGGTGATCAGCGCCCGGGCCAGCCGCTCGAGGTTGCGCTGCCGCAGCCGGCCGGTGCTCTCCAGCTCGTCGGTGTGGCCCGCCGCGCTGGCCGCGGAGAGCTCGTCGATGTAGGCGAAGACGAGCTCGGCGAAGCGCGAGAGCTGACCCGCGTCGATGTCGTTGTCGACGGCCGTGCGGGACATGTCGCGCCAGGACACCCGAGCGCCGATGCGGTACGCCGCAAGCAGCGCCTCCATCGTCCGTCCACTGCGCGCCTCGCCGCGGCCCAGCTGGTAGGCGCCCTCGAGCGCGGGGGCCATCGGCGGGCTCTCGCCGTCGAGCGTGGCCAGGGTGAGGAAGCCGCCGAGCGCCAGCTGCACGGCGTTGCGGATGGTCAGCCCCATCGGGCCGCTCAACGCGCCGGCGTAGCTGGGCACCTCGTCGATGATCGTCGCCACGGCGCGTTCGGCGACGACCGGCAGTTCCCCCCGGAGCGCCGCGACGAGGCCGTCATCGAGGCCGACGACGGCGCGTTGTTGTGTGGTGGAGCGCACAATACGACGCGTCACGGCATTCCAATCCCCAGTTCTTGTTCGATACGAACAAGAGTATCACCTCGATTCACGTGCACAGGGCAGGAACTTCGCCGCTCCAACCGGCACTGTGGAACACATGAGCACAACACTGATGTCCGGGAGCAACGCACCTTCGCTGCGCGCCCGCCTGTCGCGGCTGGCCGAGAGTGCCACCTCGCCGCTCGTGCCCGCCGACTTCCTCGACCTCTTCGCGCCGCTGCGCGCCGGCGCCGACCTGCGCGGCCGGATCGAATCGGTCCACGCAGAAACCCCCGACGCCGCGACCATCGTGATCCGCCCGGGCGCCGACTGGGCCGGTCACAAGCCGGGGCAGTACCTCCGCATCGGCATCGACGTCAACGGCGTTCGCCAGTGGCGTGCCTACTCCCTGACCCACGGCCCGCGCGCAGACGGCCGCATCTCGATCACGGTCAAGGCCGTGCCCGACGGGCTGGTCAGCAACCACCTCGTCCACGAGGCCGTGCCCGGCACCCTGGTCCACCTCGAGCAGGCCGCCGGTGAGTTCGTGCTGGCCTCCGACCACGACAAGCTGCTCTTCGTCACCGCCGGCTCCGGCATCACGCCGGTGATCGGGATGCTGCGCAACCTCTTCCCGAGCACCGACAAGGGCGTCCTCAAGCTCGACCGGAGCAAGGACCTCGACATCGTCGTCGTCCACGTCGCGCCGAGCGAGCCCGACTCGATCTTCCTCCGCGACCTGCAGGCCCTGGACGCGTCCGGCGCCATCCGCCTGGTCGCGCGGTACGACGACGTCCATGGCGTCCTCAGCGTCGACGACCTCGCTGACTTCGTGCCCGATCTCGCCGACCGCCGCACCCTCGCGTGCGGCCCGGCCGGCCTTCTCGACGCCCTGCAGTCGCACCACGACCAGGCCGACCTCGAGCTCGTCATCGAGCAGTTCCGCACCACCCGGGTCGAGCCCGGCGACGGCGGTTCGATCGCCTTCGCCAACGGCACCACCCTCGAGCTCGACGGCGCCACCCCGATCCTGGACGCCGCCGAAGCCGCCGGGGTCCTGATGCCCAGCGGTTGCCGCATGGGCATCTGCATGGGCTGCGTCCTCCCGATGACCGAGGGCTCGGTCCGCGACCTGCGCAACGGCCAGATCACGACCGTGATCCCCGGCGAGACCGGCCCGGGCATCTCCGGCGCCGTCAAGATCCAGACCTGCATCAGCGCCGCCGCCGGCGCGTGCCACCTCGACCACTGACCTCCGACCCCCGCAAGGAGACTGACATGACCACGATCCAGAAGCAGGCGCACAGCCCCATCGCCCACCTCACCGAGGCCGACATCGAGCAGATCGGCATCGAGCTCGACGCAATCCGCCAGGACATCCTCGACAGTCGCGGGGCCGACGACGCGGCCTACATCCGCAAGCTCATCGACGTCCAGCGCAAGCTCGAGCTCGGTTCGCGCGCGATGCTCCTGTTCAGCGTCTTCCCGCCGGCCTGGCTGCTCGGCACCGCGGGCCTGAGCGTCGCCAAGATCCTCGACAACATGGAGATCGGGCACAACATCCTGCACGGCCAGTGGGACTGGATGCGCGACCCGAAGATCCACTCCAGCACCTGGGAGTGGGACATGGCGTCGCCCGCCGCGCAGTGGAAGCGCGCCAAGTACTGTTCAAGCACTGTTGCTACTCAGCCGCACCCAGCGAAGACGTAGCCCCGCCCGGCGCCGGCACCGTGGCGCCCGCCCCCCCCACGGCTCTCGCAAGTCGCGCGCTCCGCTACATCGGGCATGCC
>NZ_JANPEO010000059.1:0-6543 GCF_031422975.1 Nocardioides sp.
CCCGAGCGTCTCCCCCGCGGCGATCCGGATCTGCGACTGCACCAGGTCGACATCGGTGACCTCCTCGGTCACCGTGTGCTCGACCTGGATGCGCGGGTTCATCTCGATGAAGACGTAGTGGCCCAGGGGGTCGAGGAGGAACTCCACGGTGCCCGCGTTGCGGTAGCCGATCTCGCGGGCGAAGCGCACCGCGTCGGCGCACATGCGCTCCCGGATGGCCGGGTCGAGGTTGGGCGCGGGCGCGATCTCGACGACCTTCTGGTGACGTCGCTGCACCGAGCAGTCGCGCTCGAAGAGGTGGATCACGTTGCCCTCGCCATCGGCCAGGATCTGCACCTCGATGTGGCGCGGTTCGCTGACGGCCTGCTCGATGAACACGGTCGGGTCGCCGAAGGCGGCCTCGCCCTCGCGCATGCAGGTCTCGATCGCCTCGCGCAGCTGCGAGCGGTCGTCGACCCTGCGCATGCCGCGGCCACCACCTCCCGCCACCGCCTTGACGAAGAGGGGTTCGGGGATCTCCTGCGCGGCCGCGATCAGGACGTCCACGTCGGTGCCGGGCTCGACGCTGCGCAGAGTCGGGACACCGGCGGCCCTCGCCGCGGCGATCGCGCGGGCCTTGTTGCCCGTCAGCGTCAGCACCTCGGACGTCGGGCCGATGAAGGTGATGCCGGCATTGGCACAGGCCTCGGCCAGCGTGGGGTTCTCGGACAGGAAGCCGTAGCCCGGATAGACGGCGTCGGCACCGGCCTTCAGCGCCACCGCCACGATCGCGTCCGGGTCGAGGTAGGCCCGGACGGGGTGTCCGCGCTCGCCGATCTCGTAGGCCTCGTCAGCCTTCAGTCGATGCTCGGACCAGCGGTCCTCGTGAGGGAAGACCGCCACGGTGCGCGCGCCGATCTCGAAGGCCGCTCGGAATGCTCGGATCGCAATCTCGCCGCGGTTGGCGACCAACACCTTGGAGAACATGGCGGCACGCTATCGAGTGCACCCGTGGGGCTCGTTGCTACTCGTCCGTACGACGGTCACCTTCGCTGCCGCGGCGCACGATCGGCCCGGATGAATCGTGCCGACATGTGGACGCGCGGCTTCCCACCGAGGACGTGATGGCTTTTACCCGCCCACGTCGAACACCACAGCGGCATGGCCCTGGCATCATCGGAGGGCGTCGACCTGGACATCGAGCTCGCTGCGGCGGGCCACAGCGACGTCGTCCGGGCCCAACAGCACACCCTGGAGACCCTCGGCATCCAGGACCGGCTCGAGGACGTGCTGATCACCCTCGGCACGCAGTACCACCTGATCCGCCTCCTGCCGGACGCGATGTTCCTCTACCTCGTGCTGGACAGGTCGCGGGCCAACCTCGCGTTGGCCCGGCACCGCCTCGCGGCAGTGTCGCGCGAGCTCGTGGTCTGAGCGACCACGAGGCCGCGCGAGCGGCAACCGCCTCGCTGACACAATGGCGGGTGTGCGAACACCGTCCTCCTCCGCTGCACTGCGTGCCGCCCTGCTCGTCGTCGTCGTGCTGGCTGCCACTGCGTGCTCCGGAGCGAGCGGGATCGACGCTGACATGCTCGAGCCGGACTCGTTCGGCACCCTGCCGTCCGACGTCGACTACGTCGCGCTCGGCGACTCCTACAGCGCCGGGCCGCTGATCACGACCATCCGTTCTGATCCCTCGGGCTGCGTGCGCTCGACCGACAACTACCCGGCCTTCCTCGCCGGCTGGCTCTCGGTCGCGACCTACACCGACGTCACCTGCTCGGGGGCCGACACGCGCGATCTCATTTCTCGCCAGCGACTCCTGGACGGCAAGCGGGTCGCCCCGCAGCTCGACGCGCTCGCGGCCGACACCGACCTGGTCACGCTCGGCATCGGCGGCAACGACTTCGGCATCTTCTCCTCGCTCATCGACTGCGTCGAGGGCTGCTCGCCGGGTCGCCAACGTGGCCTGCTGCGAGCCGCGGGACGGGTCGAGCAGCGCGTGGCCGGCGCCGTACGCGCCATCGCGAAGCGGGCACCCGAGGCCGAGATCTACGTCGTGGGCTACCCCCAGGTGCTGCCGGAGCAGGAGACCTGCCCTGCCGTCGCGCTGCCGCCGGCCCAGCTCGCGGCAGCCGCTCGCATCGCGCTCCGCCTCAACGACTCCCTACGGGCAGGGTCGGAGGCCGAGGGTGCGTCGTACGTCGACCTGGGCCCGGCCTCGCAGGGACACGACGTCTGCGCGGGCAAGGCCGCCTGGATCAACGGTCCGCAACTGAGGCTGGGCATCGCCGCGCCGTTCCACCCCATGCTTGCCGGCATGCGCGGGGTGGCGGGCGAGGTCTTCGCTGCCGTCACCGGGGAAGAGGCGCCGGCGGGGGAGCGGGCCGCTCCTCCGCGTGACTCGCTGGTGAGGAACTAGGCCGCGGCAGCACGCCGGTCAATCCGGTCCAGCTGCCCTGGCGTCACGACCCGTTCTCGCGCCACCACGCGACCGACTCCCGGAGCCCGGTGTCGAGCGGAGTCGGGCCCAGCCCTAGGCGCTGCTCACTGGCCCTGGAGTCGAGAACGAACGGCTGGTCGAACATGTAGCCCGTCTCCGCGAGCTCCTTCATGCTGCGAGACACCACGCCGATCGTCTTCATGGCCCAGATCGGGATGGATGACATGCGCGGCACCGGCACGCCGGCCGTCGCCGCGACCCGCTCGATGAGCTGGCGCTGCGTGATGGCCGGCGCAGTCGGAGCGTGCAGGAACGAGTTCCACAGCTCGGGGGTCGCCGCGGCGCGGATCATCGCGGCTGCGAGGTCGGGCACGAAGGTGAAGGAGTGCGGCTCGTCGAGACTGCCGACGACCCGCATCGTCCTGCCCGCGAGCACGGTCGGGATGAGGCGTTCGCCCGCGTGTGACATCAGCACGCGCGGACCGTAGAAGTCGGACGCCGCGACGCTGATCGTCGGCGTGGTCGAGGCCGCACGCTGCGCCAGGAGGTCGGTCCGGACGCCGAGCTTGCCGCGCGTGGCCACTCGCGGCAGGTCGACGGTCATCGGGCCGTCGACCGGCCCGTAGCTGTAGAGACTCTCGGGGAAGACCACGACGGCACCGATCCTGCCCGCACCGGCAAGCACCACCTGCTCCGCCGCCGGCAGCTCGGCCCTCCAGGCCCGGACGTCGTACGCCGACCCGTGGATGCAGTGGTGGATCACCGACGCCCCGTCGAAGGCAGCATCGAGCTGGTCGGGCCGGGACACGTCGACCCGCCGGCGCTCGATCAGCGCGTGCTCCGGGCCGCTGCCGGAACGGGTCAGCAACCGGACCTCCTGGCCGGACTCGGCCAGCTGCAGGGCGATGGTCGAGCCGACGGGTCCGGCTCCGGTGACGACGTGGGCAGCGGTCATGGCGACTCCTGAGAATGGAGAGAGCAGTGCTCTCGTTTCATCCAGCATGAACGGTCGCGGAGCAGAATGCAAGAGCACTGCTCTCTTCCGAGACAGATGCTTCCATTCGTGTCATGATCCGGACATGACGGAAGCCACGACTCCTCGAGCGCGGGCTCGCGAGCAGACCATGCGTGACATCGTCCGGATCGGCCGGGCGCACCTCGCCACTGACGGTGCAGCCGCGCTCTCGTTGCGTGCCATCGCCCGTGACATCGGCATCGTCTCGTCCGCCGTCTATCGCTACGTCGCGAGTCGGGACGAGCTGCTGACGCTGCTGGTCATCGACGGTTTCGACGAGCTGGGCGACGCCGTGGACGAGGCCCTGGCGTCGGTCGACGAGACCGACTTCGCCGGGCGCCTCACGGCGATCGGTCGCGCGGTGCGCGCCTGGGCGCTGGCCGAGCCGGCAACATACGCACTGCTGTTCGGAAGCCCGGTGCCGGGCTATCACGCGCCGTCCGAGCAGACCACCGGTCCGGGCACCCGGGTGATCGCCAGGCTGGTCGAGGTCTGGGAGGCGGCGTGGATCGCCGGGGCCATGACTGCAGGCGAGGAGGCCGTGTCGCCGCGACGGCTGGGTCGGGACCTGGCCCGCATCCGGCGCGAGCAGGGCATCACCGCCCCCGACGAGCTGATCGCGCGCGGGGTCCTGATGTGGGCAGCGCTCTTCGGCTGCGTCAGCTTCGAGGTGTTCGGTCAGTACGGACCGGACTCGTTCACGCAGCCGCGGGACCTCTTCGAGCACCACTTGAGGGTGCTCATCGAGATGGTGGGGCTGAGCTAGTCCTTGAGCTCGCAGATGACGGCACCGTTGGTGACGGTGGCGCCGACCTCGGCCTGGAGGCCGGTCACGGTGCCCGCCTGGTGGGCCTTGAGGGGCTGCTCCATCTTCATCGCCTCGAGGACGACGATGACGTCACCCTCGGCGACCGCCCGGCCCTCCTCGACGGCGACCTTGACGATGGTGCCCTGCATCGGGGAGGTGACCGAGTCACCCGACGCGGCAGCACCGGCCTTCTTGGCCGCCCGCTTGGGCTTCTTCGGCGTGCCGCCGGCACCGGCTCCGCCCGACAGGCCACCGAGCCCGGCGGGGAGCACGACCTCCAGGCGGCGACCCCCGACCTCCACGGTGACCGTCTGGCGCTCGCCGGTCTCCTCGGCCTCGGCCGAGTCGCCCGCGTAGGGCGTGATCTGGTTGTCGAAGTCGGTCTCGATCCAGGTCGTGTAGACGGTGAACTCGCCCTCGCCGGACGGCGTCGAGGCCCCGACGTAGGCGGGGTCGACGACCACCGCCTGGTGGAAGGGAATGACCGTCGGCATGCCGTCGACCTCGAACTCGGCCAGCGCTCGACGCGAGCGCTCGAGGGCCTGGGTGCGGTCGCGACCGGACACGATCAGCTTGGCGATCAGGGAGTCGAAGTTGCCCGGAATCGTCTCGCCCTTGACGTAGCCACCGTCGACGCGGATGCCTGGGCCCTGCGGCGGGCTCCACTCCGTCAGGGTGCCCGGGGCCGGCATGAAGTTGCGGCCACCGTCCTCGGCGTTGATGCGGAACTCGATCGAGTGGCCGATGACCTCGGGGTCACCGAAGCCGAGCTCTTCACCGGCAGCGATGCGGAACATCTCGCGGACGAGGTCGATGCCGGTGACCTCCTCCGAGACACAGTGCTCGACCTGGAGGCGGGTGTTGACCTCGAGGAAGGAGATCGTGCCGTCCTTGGCGACGAGGAACTCGCACGTGCCGGCGCCGACGTAGTTGGCCTCCCTGAGGATCGCCTTGGACGACTCGTAGAGGGTGGCCACCTGGTCGTCGGTCAGGAACGGCGCGGGCGCCTCCTCGACGAGCTTCTGGTGGCGACGCTGCAGTGAGCAGTCGCGGGTCGAGACGACCACCACATTGCCGTGCCGGTCCGCCAGGCACTGGGTCTCGACGTGGCGCGGCTTGTCGAGGAACTTCTCGACCAGGCACTCTCCGCGACCGAAGGCGGTGACGGCCTCGCGCACGGCCGACTCATAGGCCTCGGGGATCTCCTCGAGCGTCTGGGCGACCTTGAGGCCACGGCCACCGCCGCCGAAGACGGCCTTGATCGCGACCGGCAGCCCGTAGGCCTTCGCGAACTCGACGATCTCGTCGGCGTCCTTGACCGCGTCCTTGAGGCCGGGGGCCAACGGGGCGTTGGCCTTCTCCGCGATGTGCTTGGCCCTGGCCTTGTCGCCGAGGGCCTCGATGGACGCCGGGGACGGCCCGATCCAGATCAGGCCGGCGTCGAGCACGGCCTGGGCGAAGCCGGCGTTCTCGGCCAGGAAGCCGTAGCCGGGGTGCACGGAGTCGGCGCCGGAGTCGGCCGCGACCTTGAGGATCTTGTCGATGTCCAGGTAGGTCTCGGCCGGTGTTGCACCGCCCAGGGCGTATGCCTCGTCGGCGAAGCGCACGAACTGCGCGTCCCGGTCGGGGTCGGCATAGACCGCGACACTGCCGATGCCGGCGTCCTTGCAGGCGCGAATGACGCGCACTGCGATCTCGCCACGATTGGCGATGAGGACCTTCTGCAACCCCTGGTTCTCGGGCACGAACGACTCCTGGCTTCCTCGACGACTACTTCGCGGACACTATCGTCCCCGGTGCGGTCGGCTGACCGAGGTGTCAGTCCCGCACCGGAGCCGGATAGGCGTGAACGGCGCCACGGACCCCTATGCGCACGTGGTCACCGGCGGCCGGCGCGGTCGGACCCGCCACCCGCGCCACCAGGGCCGCACCCGCGACACTCAGCCGGATCGCCGCGTCGTGGCCGTAGAAGCTCACCTCGTCGACGCGTGCCTCCACGCCGCCCGGGTCGAGCACGACCTGGTCGGGCCGGATCACGAGGATCACCTCATCGGCCGAGGCGGGGTGCGTCATGGTGACGGGGCCCAGAGCGCACGTCGCCGAGCGTCCCGATCCGGCGAGCCCGCGAAGCGAGGTGGCGCCGCCGACGAAGCGCGCGAGCTCGGGGTCGTGCGGGGTGAGATAGACGTCGGCGGGGGAGCCGGCCTGGATCAGTCGCCCGTCGCGCAGGACCGCCACCTGGTCGGACAGCGAGAGTGCCTCGGACTGGTCGTGCGTGACGAGCAGCCCGGTCGCCCG
>NZ_JANPEO010000060.1:0-3492 GCF_031422975.1 Nocardioides sp.
CTCCGGGCTGCCCGAGTCGGTGATCGCCACCCTCGAGCCGGGCAAGCCGCTGCGGATGGCCTTCGGGTCGTGTCGGACCTCGGTCTCGCACGACGAGCGGGGCAACAGGTCTCACGGCATCGACACGCTGCGCACGTATGCGCTGAGGATGGCCGGGAAGACACAGGCACGTCACCCCGACGGCGACCGCGATCTCCTCGAGCCGCGATGGCCCGACCTCGTGCTCTTCCTGGGCGACCAGGTCTATGCCGACGAGACGACCGAGGAGATGCGGGAGTTCATCACCGCCCGACGCGACATCGAGCAGCCGCCCTGGACCGAGCTGCGCGACTACGAGGAGTACGCACACCTCTACTGCCTCGCCTGGACCGATGCCACCAACAGGTGGCTGCTCTCGACGCTGCCCAGCGCGATGATCTTCGACGACCACGACATCCGCGACGACTGGAACACCTCGCAGGCGTGGCGCGACGAGATGGAGGCCACCTCGTGGTGGCACGGTCGGATCGTGGCCGGCCTGGCGTCGTACTGGGTCTACCAGCACGTGGGCAATCTCTCGCCCACCGCCCGGCTCCAGGACGAGCTCTGGCAGCAGGTGCTGGCCCACGAGGGTGACGACGAGCTCGACATGTCCGAGGCGCTGGACGCCTTCGCCGACCGCGTCGACCGGGAGCCGCACACCTATCGCTGGAGCTACGCGCGCGAGTTCGGTGACCAGGCGCGCCTGGTCGTGGTGGATTCTCGTGCGGCTCGCGTCCTGGATCCTGACCAGCGCGCGCTCCTCGACCCCGACGAGCTGGCCTGGCTCGACGAGCATCTCCGCGGCGATGTCGATCACCTGTTGGTGGGCACCTCCATCCCCTTCATGCTCGCCCGCGGACTGCACCACCTCGAGGCCGCCGGGGAGGCCCTGGCCGGAGGAGCCTGGGGCGAGCGGGGTGCCCGCGTCGGCGAGTGGGCGCGCCAGCTGGTCGACCTCGAGCACTGGGCGGCCTTCCAGGACACGTTCCAGCGGGTCGCCGCGATGACCATCGAGGTCGCCGCCGGACAGCGCGGCCGGGCGCCGGTCAGCGTGACGTTCCTGTCCGGGGACGTGCACCACAGCTACGTCAGCGAGGCGCGTCTCTCACGTCGTACGGCGCGACGCAGCCCGCCGCTGCAGAGCCACCTGGTGCAGGCGGTCTGCTCCCCGATCCGCAACCCGCTCTCGCGCAACATGCGCTTCGCCACCGCGATCCTCAGCTACGGAGTGGCAGGACCACTCGGTCGGCTGGCGTCTCACTGGGCGAAGGTGGCGAACAGCCCGATCCTGTGGAAGTACGCCAAGGGGCCGTGGTTCGACAACAACCTGGCGTTCCTCGAGCTCGACTCGTCGTCGCTGCGCATGTGGTGGGTCGGCGGCACCGTGGTCGACAACGACCACGAGTCGCCGCGGATGACGAAGGTCGCCGACTACACGCTGGGCGAGTAGCCCCGGAGTGCGCCATCGGCCGGGCCGGGCGCCACGGCGGACGGCAGGCGTGGTGCTAGCTGGAGCTGCCCGCCAGGACTCGCCCGTGGATGCACTGGCACGAGTCGGAGCAGGGCAGGTAGGTGTGCTGCCCATGCCCGCACTCGACGCACGGGCGGTCGTGCGAGAGATGGTCGGTGCTGCTGCTCACGGTGTCCCACATGGTGTTGCCCCTACGCGTCCTTGAGTAGTTGTGAGTTCAAGGTGACACGACTCCCGGCCTGCCGACGGCGAATGCGCGCGGTGGGGGGTCATCGGACCATCACAACCACCCGTCGTGACTAGACAGCGCCGCTGATCGGTCGCCGCAGCCGCCCAGGGCGCGGTCACCGCGTCTGGGCGCGGGCGGGGTGCTACCGCCGGGCGAGTCGCACCACCGGGATCACGCGGGGCGCGGCGTTCGTCTCGTAGGCCGCGAAGCCGGGAGCGGCCGCCGTGAACTTCGCCCAGGCCTCGTCACGAGCAGTGCCCTGCAGGTCCTCGGCCACGACGTCGTACGCCGCGATGCCGCTGTCCGCCGAGGCATCCGGCACCTCCACGGAGGCCGCCGGGTTGGCGAGCAGGTTGTGGTACCAGTCGGGGCTCTCGGGCGCCCCGCCCTTCGACGCCGCGACCAACCAGCCGTCGCCGTCGGGGATGGCCATCAGCGGATTGACGCGTGGGGCTCCGGACCTGGCGCCGACGGAGTGCAGGAGCACCAGTCGGTCGCCGAATCCCATCGTGGTCACGGTGCCCCGGTTGATGTGGAACTCCTCGATGATCTGCGCATTGAAGTCGTTCATGGCTCGACGCTATCCGCGCGGACACCGTGGCACCATCGCCCTGTGCGTGCTTTCGTGTCCGGATGCGTCTCGGCGATGTTGGTGCTGCCGGTGGCCTGCGACGCCGACGCGGATCCGGAGCCGGTGGAACCGGCCTGGCACGCGGCCCTCCTGCCCGATCCGAGTGGTCCACGGGGTCGGATCGCGGTTCGGGATGCAGTGAGATGCGGGGGAGCGTGGACGGCCGTCGGCGGTGTGGTGCTCACCGAGCCGACCGACACCCAGGACGCCCGACCGGCCGCATGGCGCTCTACCGACGGCGTCACCTGGACGGCGCTGGACGTCACCGCCACGACCTATTGGGGACGGCGCGCCGTCCTGTCCACGATCGCCTGCGCGCACGACCGGGTCGTTGCGGTCGGCGCCAGGTCCGGGGGAGCGCACGGCAACCCGCGGGTGACCACGTTCTTCGAGAAGCTCGGCACGCTCGACGACCAGCGCGCTGCCTTCAACCTGTACGGCGGCGCCACGGCGACCAACGTCGGGCCGATCGCCGGCGCCGACCCCGGCTGGCTGATCACGGGCAACCGGATCAGCGGCCCGGCGGTGTGGCACTCAGTCGACGGTCGGGACTTCACCATCGAGGAGGGCCGACCGGGCCTGGCCGACGAGGACGGCTTCGTCTCGCTGGCTCAGGGAGCCGCCTGGGACGGCGACGGCTGGGTCGTGGTCGGCGGCGGCAACGCGCGCTCCACGCTGGACCGGGAACCGGTCGTCTGGATGTCGGGCGACGCGGTGTCCTGGGAACGCAGCGAGGTGCCCGGCAGCGACGCATTCGACGACCTCGAGAGGGTGGTCGCCGTCACCGGTGACCTGGTCGCGCTGGGACTGCGCGGCGACACCTTCGGGGTCTGGCGGCGCCGGGGGGACGTGTGGAGCATGGGGGAGGCGTTCGGGGTACTCCCGGATGAGGCGCGGCGCAGCCCGTTCGTGTCATCGCTGGTCACCAGCGGCCGCGGCCTGTGGTCGACGACGAGCGACGGGGCCACCTATGCGCTGTGGCACAGCACGGACGGCGACGAGTGGGCCCGGGCCACGATCCCGGTGCAGGCACCCGAGACGGGCGGCGAGCGCATCCTCACGGTGGCCGCTGACGACGAGACGGTGCTGCTGCTGGCCGACGACGGCACGGGCGGGCGCCTGTGGTGGTCCGCGGAATAG
>NZ_JANPEO010000061.1:0-3709 GCF_031422975.1 Nocardioides sp.
GGTGAAGTCGGCCGTCGCCCGCCCTGCCGAACCTCCGGCGCCCTAGCCTCGACCGTCTGCGAGGAGGGCGATCGGTGGCGGGTCTGCGCGTGTTGCTGCTCCTGGCGCTCGCCGCGGCGTCCTCACCGCTGCTCGCCTCCACGAGCGCCGCGCAGGCACGCTCATCACTCGACGGGGTGGGGCCGGTGGAGCGGACCAGTGCCCTGTCACGGCCCTGGCCGGGGGACCGGATCCGCTACCTCGATCGGACCAGCGCACCCGTCGCGGTGCACAGGGCCGTGGCCGCCTGGAACGCCAGCGGCATCGATGTGCGGTTCGTCAAGGTCCGGCGGACGTCGCGAGCACAGCTCGTGATTCGCGACTACGACCACGTGTGCGGGTTCGGCATCGCCACCACCGGCTACACGCCCGGGTCAATGGCCCAGGCCAAGATCGCCGTCGAGGACGCCAACGGCGAACCCTGTGCGTGGCCCGAGGTGACGCTCAAGACCGTGCACGAGCTCGGCCACGTGCTCGGGCTCGGTCACGTGCCCGAGTCGACCTGCGCGATCATGAACCCGTCGACGCTCGAGGGCGTCGCCCCCAGCGGCTGCATCGCCGAGGAGGACGACGCGGATGTGGCGACCTGGTGGTGCCGCATGCTGTCCGCCGTTGACCTGACGAAGGCCAGGCGGCTCTACGGCGGCGTGGTCCGCGAGCGCTCTCCCGAGTGGTGCGACTCGTATCCCCGGATCGTGCAGTCAGGACCCATCACGGCGACCGGCACGACCCGGTCGAACGCACTGACGATCACCGCCACTCGCGTCCTCGACACCACCGTTCCGGCGTGGGCGCTCGAGGACGGCGTCCAGAGCACCGGCGTCCTGATCCGCGCCGCCAACGACGGCTGCCCCACCAGCCCCGACCCGACGGACGCGTCCGTCCTCTGGTGGGACGACGTCTCGGTGGGCGGGTCCCGCACCGACATGACGTTCTGGTCGGGCCCGACGGTCCCCGGACAGACCTGTGTCGCAGCCTGGCAGTTCGACACCGCCGGGACATATGCCGCCCTGCCGTCGACAACGATCGTGCAGGAGGCACCTCCCGGCTAGCCTTGGGGTGCCCAAGCGGGCCTGTTCGAGGGGGAAGCCATGTCACGCATCCGGTTGCTCGTGGTCCTGCTCGTCGCTGGCGCCCTCGGCGTCGGCCTCGTCGCCGGTCCTGCGCAGGCCGCCCCCCGCACGTGGCCGCGCGGCACCATCACCTACGTCGACCGGTCGCTCGACCCGGACGCCGTCAAGCTCGCCGTGAACGCGTGGAACTCCAGCGGTCTCGACATCAGGTTCACGAAGGTCAGCAGTGCGCGCAAGGCGCGGCTGATCATCCAGAACACCAGGAAGGTGCCGGCCGGCTGCGGTTCCGGCTACGGCACGCTGGGCTACCCCGGCCCCGGGCGCCGGGCCTACGTCAGCATCCTGCACGGCACCAACGCCGGCGGACAGGGGTGCGCCTGGCCGGGGCAGACTCAGGTGGTGGCCCACGAGCTCGGTCACGTGCTGGGGCTGGAGCACTACATGCGCGGTTGCTCGCTGATGAACACCTCGCACATCAACGGCGTCGCGTCCTCGCTCTGCCTCTCCTCGAAGAACCCCGATGACGCCAAGCCCGGTCGCTGGCGGTGTCGCCTGCTCGAACCGATCGACCTCAGGCGGGTCAAGCGGCTGTACGGCGGAAAGCCGGTGCTCCGCGAGCCGGAGTGGTGCGACGCGATCGAGAGGATCCCCGCGACAGGTGCCGTGACTCCCGTGGTCGACCAGTTCGGAAACACGAGCCTGACCATCACCCGAGCGGCCGAGCCGGCAGTGCCAGGCTGGCTGGGGCATTGGGGCTACGGCCAGCCGGGTTACGAGATTCACCTGACCCCGGCAGCCTGCACCGCCACACCCGGCGACGACGCCACCCTGGTCGGCGTCGGCCTCTGGGAGGCGACCCCGGTCGGCGGGACTGCGACCGAGGACATCTATTCCGAGATGCCGCCCGGCCCGAACTGCCTGACCGTGTGGCAGTTCGACCAGGGCAACAACTTCGCCAGGGTGCCGACCACCGTGATCATCGACGGCGGCGCCGCCGGCACGGGAGCGACCCGTCCTGCTCCGCGGCCGGCGTTCCGGACGCCGGCGAAGGCGTTCGTCATCTGACGTCGAGGTGACCGGCGACGTGCCGGCTCAGGGACAGGGCCCGGCGAGCCCACTCCGGGGACGCGCCGGCCAGCCCGCACGACGGCGTGATCACCAGTCGGTCGGAGACCTCGGCCGGGTCGAGGCCGAGCATGTCGAGCCAGCGCAGCACCCGCTCGGTCAGCACCGCGTCGGAGGGTACGGCGCTGGGGTCGGTCGAGGCCACGACGCCGAGCGCGACGACGAGTCCGTCGTCGAGCGCCTGCGCCAGCACGTCGAGGTCCGACGTCTCGAGCATCGCGTGGTCCACGGAGAGTCCACGTGCCCCGGCGCCGGCCACCAGGGCCCACGGCACACCGGGGGCGCACGAGTGCACCCACGGCTCCGCACCCGCGTCCGCGATGGCGCCCAGCACGACCTCGAGGGCGGCCGATGCCTCAGGGGGATGCACGGTCCGGTGGCGGCCGAAGCCGGACGCCGTGGGCACCCCGCCGCCCAACACCGCGGGCAGCATCGGCTCGTCGACCTGCACGATCAGCCGCTCGACGCTGGGCAGGCGTCGGCGAAGGTCGGCCACGTGTCCACGCAGGCCCTCGGCCAGCGACTGCGCCAGTTCGCGTCGGGCGCCGTGGTCGGAGAGCACCTTGTCGCCGCGGGGCTTCTCCACGGTGGCGGCGAGGGTCCAGGGTCCGGCCACCTGCGCCTTGAACGCGCCGGCGTAGTCCTGGGCCTGCTCCTCGACCTGGTCGAGGTCCTGGGCCAACAGCGACCGCGCGCGGCGGTGATCGATGCCGGACGCATCCGTCAGCCGCCATCCGGCCGGCTGGAGGTCGACACCGAGGCCGTCGACGATCGCGAGCGCGCGCCCGGTCATGTTCGCGGTCACTCCCCGGCCGGGCAGCTCGGGCACGAAAGCCAGGTCCGGCAGCTCGCCCACGCTGAGGCGGACCGCTTCGGCGTAGGCCCGAGCGTCGTCGCCGGGCATCGACCCGACGCCGGTAGCAAGGCTCACGCGAGCGCCTCGTCGAGGGCCGAGCTGCGGGCGGTCGCGCGGATGGTGGCCGACCCGACGACGCGAGTGCCGTCGTAGATCACGGCCGCCTGGCCCGGGGCGATGCCCTCGGCCGGGTCGAGCAGCTCGATCGCGAGCTCGTCGCCCTCGACGCGCACCGTCGCGCGATGCTCGCCTCCGTGGGCGCGCAGCTGCACGGTGACATCGGGGCCGTCGAGCAGCGACGAGACCGTGCCGCACCAGCGCGGCTTGATGCCGGCGATGCGGTCGATCCGCAGCCCTTCGCGGGGGCCGACCGAGACGGTGCCGGTGACGGGTTCGATGTCGAGGACGAAGCGCGGCTTGCCGTCGGCGGCGGGGGTACCGAGGCGCAGGCCCCGGCGCTGACCGATCGTGAACCCGACGGTGCCCTCGTGCCGGCCGAGCACCTCACCGGTGCCGGAGTCGACGATGTCGCCGCCGGCGTTGGGCAAGCGGTCGCCGAGCTTCTCCTTGAGCCACCCGGCGTTGTCGCCGTCGGCGACGAAGCAGATGTCGTGGG
>NZ_JANPEO010000062.1:0-27278 GCF_031422975.1 Nocardioides sp.
CGGGGACGTCGAGGTAGTTGTCGGGCTCGTCGAGCAGCAGCACCTCGTCCGGGCCGCGGAGCAGGTATTCGAGGACCAGCCGCTTCTGCTCGCCGCCGGACAGGGTGCTCAGCAGGCGGTAGCGCGCCCGCTCGTAGGGCAACCCCATCGACGCGATCGTGCACACGTCCCACGTCACCTCGAGGTCGTAGCCGCCGGCGTCGGCGTAGTCCGAGAGGGCCGTGGCATAGGCCATCTGCGTGGGCTCGTCGTCGGTGTCCATCAGCGCGACCTCGCAGGCGTGTACGGCGCCCGCCGCCTCTCGCACGGCCGGCGGGGCGACGCTCAGCAGCAGGTCTGCCACCGCCTCGTCACCACCCCCGTGTCCGACGAACTGGCGCATCACCCCGAGCCCACCACTGCGGGTGACTGCGCCGGCGTGCGGCCTCAGGTCCCCGGTGATGATGCGGAGCAGCGTCGTCTTGCCCGCCCCGTTGGCGCCGACGAGCGCCACCTTGGCGCCGTCGCCGACCCGGAAGCTGACGTCGTCGAGGAGAACTCGTCCGTCGGGCAGCTCGTAGCGCACTCCAGATACATCCACATGTCCCACGCGGGCCATTGTCCGCGACGCGGGGCGCGCGGGCCACGCGATTTACCGCGACGGCGTTTTCCGAGGGGGTCAGGAAGCCGGACTATCCGGCGGGGAGGTCGTCGAGGCCGAAGGCCGTCCGAAGCGCGGGCGTGATCTCGACGTGGCCACGCGGACCCCGCTCCTGCTCGTGGGCCGTCGACTCGACGCCGTCCTGGCAGGACCCCGCACCCTGGGTTCCGTAGCGAGCGAGGTAGGCGGACTCGCCCGCAGGAGTCAGGGTGACCCACCACCCCTGCTCCTGGATGCAGGAGTCACCACCGGGGAGGTCCGGGGCAGCCGCGATCGCGGCCAGTGCGTCGTCGACCTCGACGTAGGTGAGCCGTTGACTGGACTCCAGGTCACCCTGGCTCGAATAGCGACACAGCGCCGCCCCGACCCCGCGTGGACCCGGCACCGTCCGCACCGCCACGTCGTCGTAGCTGGCCGCGCACCCGTTGGCGTCGACCTCCTCGCCACGCACCGATTGGGCGATCCGGCTGGTCAGGCCGGGATCCGGAGTGGCGATCGTGACGACCCAGTCGTCGTCGTACCAGGAGGCGACCCAGGCGCCGTCCGGATGGACGGCGTGCGCATCGTCACCCTCGGAGTCGTACTGCCATACGTAGCCGGAGTCGTGCACCGGTTCGAAGTCCGCTGCCGCGCCCACGGTCACCCCGTATCCCTTCCTCGGCGTGCAGGCGAGATCTGGCCCGACCTCGCCCGGCAGGGCGATCCGTGGCACCACCCCGGCGGGGTCTCTGCCCTCGGCACACCAGGCGGTGGTGATCCCGGGCTGCCAGTGCGACGGGACCACGAACCGGATCCCCCGCCACGTGACCTCCTGCATGGTGTCGCGGGCCGTGACGAAGTCCGGGGCGAGGTCCGCGACGATGAAGTGCGAGGGTGGAGCGTCAGGTGCGGGAGGTCGTCCGGCGCTGTCTGCGCCCATGACGGCGATCCCGAATGCAGCCGCCGCGACTGCGGCCCCCATCGTCGCTGCGGCGACAGCCTTGGCGGTCGTCCTCCGGCGTCGGCGGAGGCGGGCACGCGCGGCCATCGCCAAGCCGAAGGGCAGCGTCGCGTCCTCGGCCCGCTCGGCCAGGGTGTTGCGCACCCTGCTCTCGAAGTCGTGGGGTGCCCCCTCTGCGACCTCGGCCCGGAGCGCGGCCATCGCGCGGGAGAGACGCGAGCGGACCCTCCCTTCGCGCACACCCGTCAGGTCCGCGATCTCGGCAGGTTCCAGGTCCTCGTAGAACCGGAGCACGATCGGGGTGCGCTCGTCGGCGGGCAACGCTCGGCACGCGCGCCACAGGACGTCGTACGCCTCGATCGCGATCCCAGGCGTGCGCTCGACGTCCGGCCGGGCGGAGGCCGGCGACGCCCGGCGACGGTACCGACGCGACCTCGACAGATTCTCCTCGACGACCCTCCGACGCACGTCGGGACCGGGATCGCCGCCGTCGCAGGAACGCGACCAGCGGGGCAGCGCGCGCGACAGCACGTCCGCGACGATGTCCTCAGCGTCCTGGCGGCTCCCGGTCAGCAGGTAGCCCAGGCGCAGGAGGGACTGCCCTCGCGCGGCCACCCACTGGTCGAAGTCCGGCGTCGTGTCCACCCGGCTGCGTCACCTCACTCCTCGGTCTGCTTCGCCCACAGGTTGATGCCCGACTCCACGGCATGCTTGTCGATCTCGGCGAGCTCGTCGTCGGTCAACCGCGCCCCGTCCAGGGCATCGAGGTTGGTGTCGAGCTGCTCGACGCTGCTCGCGCCGATGACCGCGCTGGTGACGCGGCTGTCGCGCAGGACCCACTGCAGCGCGAGCTGGGCGAGCTTCTGGCCGCGCCCCACCGCGATCTCGTTGAGGGCCCGGACGCGGCGCAGCACGTCGTCGTCGAGCCCGGCGATGGTGCTGTCACTGCGGGCGGCGCGCGAGTCGTCGGGCACGCCGTCGAGGTAGCGATCGGTCAGCAGCCCCTGCGCGAGCGCGGTGAAGACGATGCAGCCCATGCCCTGCTCCTCGAGCTCATCGAGCAGGTCCTCCTCGATCCACCGGTTGAGCATCGAGTAGGACGGCTGGTGGATCAGCAGCGGCGTGCCGAGGTCGCGGGCGATGGTCGCCGCCTCGCGGGTCTTCGCCCCGGAGTAGGACGAGATGCCGGCGTAGAGCGCCCGACCGGACCGCACGGCCGTATCGAGCGCCATCATCGTCTCCTCGACCGGCGTCTCGGGGTCGAACCGGTGGCTGTAGAAGATGTCGACATAGTCGAGTCCCAGTCGCTCCAGCGACTGGTCGAGGCTGGCCAGGACGTACTTCCGCGACCCGCCGCCCTGGCCGTACGGGCCCGGCCACATGTCCCAGCCCGCCTTGGTCGAGATGATCAACTCGTCGCGGTAGGGCTTGAAGTCATCGGCGAGGTAGCGGCCGAAGTTCTCCTCCGCGCGGCCGTACGGCGGCCCGTAGTTGTTGGCCAGGTCGAAGTGCGTCACCCCGCGGTCGAAGGCCCGACGCAGGATGGCGCGCTGCGTCTCCTCGGGGCGGTCGATGCCGAAGTTCTGCCAGAGCCCCAGGCTCAGAGGCGGGAGCTTGAGCCCGCTGCGCCCGGTCGCGCGGTAGTCGGTGTGGTCGTAACGGTCCGGTGCGGCGTCGTACGTCATGGCTCCACTCTCTCAGCCTGCGACGCGAGCCGTCAGCCTCGGCGCGTCTCCAGGACCCGGAATCCCTTGACGCTGGCCAGGCGCGTCGTGGGCCAGCCCTGCTCTCCCAGCCAGCGCTGCAGCGAGTCGGCGCCGAGGAACTTCCCGACCACCATGATCGCGCGGCCGTCCGGCCGGAGCCGTGGCAGCCACAGGAGCAGCAGCTCGTGCAGAGCGGCCTTGCCGATCCGGATCGGCGGGTTGGACCAGATCTCGTCGAAGGTCATGTCGCTCGGGATCTGCGCAGGCAGCGCGGCGACGAACCGCGAGTCGAGGCCCATCGCGCGGGCGTTCTCGTTGGCGAGCAGCAGCGCCCGCTCGTTGACGTCCACGGCGGTGACGGTCGCGAGGGGTACGGCGCGGGCGATCGCGAGTCCGATGGCGCCGTACCCACAGCCCAGGTCGAGGAACTGGCCCTGCACCGGAGGCTCGAGCTCGCGGAACAGCACCGCGGTCGCGTGGTCGAGGTGCCCCCGGCTGAAGACGCCCGAGCCACTGACCAGGTCGAAGCAGTGGCCCCAGGCCTCGACCTCGAAGGCCTCACGGGTGAAGGGCGCCGCGGGGTCGGCGGAGAAGTAGTGGTCCTCGGTCACCGGGTCATCCTCTCGCGCCACGCCTACTCGGCCGTCCGCCGGGCTCGGGTGCGGACGGCCTGGGCGGCGAGCTCGTCGGCGTCGGGGTAGCCCACCTCCTCGAGCGTCAGGCCACGAGCGTGGACCACGGTCATGCTGGCGTCGCGGACGCGGCCGCTGAGCACCTCGGCGGCCCATGGCGGCGGCCGGCGCCCCTCCCCCACGATCAGGAGGCAGCCGACCAGCGACCGCACCATGGTGTGGCAGAAGGCGTCGGCCACGACCCTGCCCTCGATCAGACCGTGCGGAGTCCGGGTCCACTCGAACGCGAGCAGCGTGCGCACCGTCGTCGCGCCCTCGCGGCGCTTGCAGTAGGCCGCGAAGTCCTGGAGCCCGATCAGGTGCTCGGCGCCGGCATTCATGAGCCCGACATCCAGCCGCCGCTCCCAGGCGAGCACGTGTCGGCGGGTGAGGGGATCGATCAGCTCGGGGCGATCCGCGATCCGGTAGGCGTAGCGACGCCACAGTGCCGAGAAGCGCGCGTCGAACCCGGGCTCGGCCTCCGTCGCGCGGCGTACGCGCACGTCCCCGTCCAGGATGCCGTTGAGCCGGCGCACCAACGCATCCAGCGCGGGCCCCCTCGAGCGGCCGGCCGAAGCAGCAACGTCGGCCCTGTCCACGTCGAAGTGCACCACCTGGCCGCGCGCATGCACGCCCGTGTCGGTCCGCCCGGCGCAAACCACGCGCACCAACGGGATCCGCAGCGCCATGGCGATCGCATCCTCGAGCGAACCCTGGACCGTGCGGAAGTCGGGTTGAGTCGCCCATCCCCTGAAATCTGTGCCGTCGTAGGACAGGTCGAGCCGGATGCGCACCCGCAGATCCTAGGTGGCCCGTCTCGACACAGACCGGCCGACCGCGACCGCGCCATACTCGACCGCGTGAGCAACCCGGCGATCATCCTCGTCTCCGACGACCACCTCGACATCCTCGAAGAGCAGTTCTGGCGCTACACGCAGGAGTACGACGTCCGCTGCGTCCGCACGGCCATGGAGGCCAAGCACCAGGCGATCGACGTGCTCGAGAGCGGCGGCCAGGTCGCGCTGTTCGTGCTGGAGTCGAGGCTCGCGGACATGGAGATCTACCCGGCCATCGGCAAGATCCGGGAGTCGGTGCCCACGGCTCGCCGGGTGATCGTCGCGCACTGGGAGAACTTCCGCGCCGACGCCGCCGACCTGCGACACGGACAGGCCACCGGCAAGTACGACGCCTTCCTCCTGATGCCCCGCGGGGTCCGCGACGAGGAGTTCCACACCGCGATCATCGACCTGCTGAACGACTGGGCGGCGACCGTGGCCGTCCCCGAGGTCTACGCGGTGCGCCTCGTGACGCCGGAGCAGGACGTGCTGACGCTCCAGCTGCGGGACTACCTCGACCGGGTCGGTGCGCCGTGCGGTGTCTTCCACCCCGAGAGCGAGGAGGGTCGCGAGGTGCTCGCACGACACACGGGCCAGTCGGACCTCTGGCCGGTGGTGGAGACGTTCAACTCCACGGTGCCGTTCGTGCCCACCAGCACCCGCGACCTCGCGGTGACGCTCTACGGCAGGCCCGACGACATCGAGGTCGACCAGGTGGTGGACGTCGTGGTCGTGGGCGCCGGGCCGGCGGGGCTCGCGGCCAGCGTGTATGCCGCCAGCGAGGGACTGTCCACCGTGACGATCGAGAGCGAGGCGATCGGCGGCCAGGCAGGCACCAGCTCGATGATCCGCAACTACCTCGGCTTCCCGCGCGGCATCTCGGGCATGCGCCTCGCCCAGCGGGCACGCAACCAGGCGATCCGGTTCGGCACGCGGTTCTTCACCGGGTGGCCGGTGCTCGGCCTCGAGCCCGGTCACGACGGGGCCCCCCACGTCGTACGCACCGAGGGCGGCGACGTGCAGGCCCGGGCAGTGGTCATCGCGACCGGCGTCACCTACCGGCGCATCGGCATCGAGTCCATCGACACCCGGATCGGCTACGGCGTCCACTACGGCGCCGCCATGGCGGCCTCACGCGAGATGGAGGGTGGCGACGTGATCGTCGTCGGGGGTGGCAACAGCGCCGGCCAGGCCGCGGTCCACCTGTCTCGCTTCGCCCGGTCGGTGACGATCATGGTCCGTCGCCCGGACCTCTCGGCCACGATGTCGCACTACCTCGTGAAGGAGATCGGCTTCAACCCGCGCATCGAGGTGCTGGGCAGCTCCCGCATCGTCGGCGGCGGTGGCGAGGAACGTCTCGAGTGGGTCGACGTCGAGGACGTCACCCACGGCCAGGTGCACCGCCTGGAGGTTCGCGGCGTCTTCCTCCTCCTGGGGGCGGACCCGCACTGCGAGTGGCTGCCACCCTCGATCGCGCGGGACGACAGGGGGTTCATCCGCACCGGCCGCGACGTGCCCAGGCAGGCCTGGACCGACGGGCTGCCACCGCCCGACCTGGCCACGACGGTGCCCGGCATCTTCGCCGCCGGCGACATCCGCGCAGGCTCGATGAAGCGGGTCGCCTCCGCCTCGGGCGAGGGCGCCTCGGTCGTCTCGCTCGTGCACTCGTGGCTCGGGTGAGGTTATTCAACCCCACGGTTGACAATGCGCACCCGATCGGCCTACCTTCCATTCAACCACTCAGTTGAGGAAGGTGCCTGCCATGACGGACCAGCTCTCCAAGGTCTTCGCCGCCCTGGCCGACCCGACGCGGCGCGACATGCTCGCGCGGCTGACGGAGGCCGACGCGACGGTCAACGAGCTGGCTGCGCCGTACGACGTCAGCCTCCAGGCCGTCTCCAAGCACCTCAAGGTGCTCGAGGGCGCCGGGCTGGTCAGCCGGCGCCGGGAGGCGCAGCGCCGACCCGTGCACCTGGAAGCAGAGGTGTTCGACCTGATGACGACGTGGATCGAGAGATACCGCCGACAGGCCGAGGAGCGATTGCGTCGCCTCGACGCCGTGCTGGCGGCGATGGACGAAGCAGACCACCCCAGCACGTCAATCCGCTCGGAAGGAACCGCATCATGACCACCACGCAGAACCCCGACACCCGCTACCCCGAGGCCGCGATCGAGGCCGACCCGAGGGTCCCGGCCGTGCACATCTGGCGCGACTTCGCCGGCACCCCGGAGCAGCTCAAGAGGGCTCACACCGATCCCGAGCTCTTCAGGCAGTGGGTCGGCCCGGACTCGCTCACGACCCGCATCGACCACTGGGACTGCCGGACCCTCGGCTCCTACCGCTACGTCGCAGAGCGTGACGGCGAGGAGTTCGCGTTCCGCGGTACCTTCCCGCACATCGGCGACGTCAAGATCGTCCAGACCTTCACCTGGGAGGGCATGCCCGAGGCGATCGCCCTGGAGACGGTGACGTTCGAGGACCTCGGCGAGGGTCGCACCCGGCTCCACGCCTTCTCGCTGTGCGACTCGTTCGAGGCTCGCGACGGCATGCTCTCCAGCGGCATGGAGATCGGCATCCACGAGGGCTACGCCAAGCTCGACACACTTCTCAGTGACGCAGTGATCGCCGATGACGCTCGCTGAGTCGCCGGCCGAGCGCCACCGCGAGGTCGCGGGCGTCTTCGCGGACCGGGTCGCTGCCACCCGGGACTGGGGGACACCTGCGCCCGTGGCCGGCTGGACGGCTCGTGACGTGGTGGCTCATCTCGTCGACTGGTTCCCCGCGTTCCTCGGCGCCGGCGGGATCACGCTCGACCCCGGCCCGACCGTCACCGACGACCCGGTGGGCGCGTGGCGACACCACGCGGGCGCCGTACAACACCTCATCGAGACCCGGGGCGACGAGTCGTTCACCCACCCCTATGCCGGCACCCACCGCCTCGCCGATGCGGTGGACCGCTTCTACACCGCGGACGTCTTCATGCACACGTGGGACCTGGCCCGCGCGACCGGCCAGCAGCCCGGTCTCGACGAGGACTTCGCCGCCGTGCTGCTCGCGGGCATGCAGCCGATCGAGGAGCTGCTCCGCACGTCCGGTCAGTACGGCGCCCCGGTGGCCGTCGCCGCGGACGCCCCCGCGGTCGATCGGCTGATGGGCTTCATCGGCCGCGATCCCCGCTGGGCTCCCCCGCAGTGACCGACACCGTCGCCATCATCCGAGCTCGTGGCGCCACGGAGGGTCGCCGCCCGGACGACTGACAGTGATCGCGGCGGCCCGACCCGCGTGCTGGAGCACCGAGGCCCAGTCCTCGCTCTGCAGAGCCAGCAGGCCCTCGCGGGCCGCCACCCCGACGACGCCGAGGCCCCACAGCGCGTCGACGACCGCCGCCGTGACCGTGTCACCCGCACCGATGGTGTCGACCACGGTGGCGCGAACCGCCGGGACCTCGCCCTCCCCGGACGGCGCGAACCAGCGCAGGCCCGCGTCTCCCAGCGTGACGATGACGGCGCCGGCCCCGCGGGCCAGGAAGCCTGAAGCCACGTCGCGATGATCACGTCCCGGCCACAGCAGCTCGAGGTCCTCGTCGCTGGCCTTGACGACGTCGGCCAACGCGGCCATGTCGCCGGCGCGGCTGACCACCTCGGGGCCGGTCCCGGTGATGGCCGGTCGGGCGTTGAGGTCGAAGACCGTCAACGCGGACGGCCGCCGCGTGGCCACCAGCCGGGCGACATCGAGGGCACCCGGGTCCAGCGCCGCCGCGATCGAGCCGAAGACCACGACCACCGGATCCACGTCCACCGGCAGCCGCACGGGGCCGAGGCGCCACTCGATGTCGAACTCGTACGTCGCCGCGCCCGACTCCGCCAGCGTCGCCACCGCCGTCGCCGTGCGCTCGAGCACCAACGGGTCGCTGCCCAGACGAACGCCGTTGCCGCTCAGGTGCTCGGCCAGCATCCTGCCGTGCTCGTCGTCGGCGTAGGCGGTCACGAACCGCACCGAGCGGCCCAGCCGGGCCAGCGCCACCGCGGCGTTGGCCGAGCTCCCGCCAGCGTGGTCGCGCACGGAGCCGTCACGACCCCTCACCACATCGACGAGCGCTTCTCCGACGACCAGGGCAACCTGTTCCATGACAGGAGGGTCTACCACCCCCGGGCCGGTCTTGGCTCGCCGTAGGGTCGAGACATGCAGCTGGACCCGATCCACCACCACGCCGAGGTGCCACCGTTCGAGCAGGCACGGAGCCAGATCGCGGGTCAGATCGCCTCGGGCGCACTGCCGAGCGGCACTCGGTTGCCGACCGTGCGCGCCCTGGCCGGCGCCCTCGAGCGAATGACGAAGGGCCCGCCATCCCCGGAGGGATGACGGGCCCGACGTGCGGAACGGTGCTAGCTCACTCGCCAGCGCGGGTGAAGCCAGCGGCCTCGGCGGACTCGGCGGTGTCGAACCACAGCTCGGCCACGGTCGCGGCGAACCACTGACCGTCCGGCTCGTGGAACTTCATCGAGTCCTTGTTGCCCTTGATCGGGAAACCCTCGGGCGCCTCGTCGGCGTCCGCGAGCGGGACGTGCGCACCGGCAGGCAGCTCGTCGGAGCCGTCCACGTCGGCAAGGCCCTTGATCTCGGTGTCAGCAGTCTCGTCGACCTCGGTCTCCTCGACAGCGGGCTCCTCGACCGGAGCAGTTGCGGCAGCGGTCTTCTTCGACGAGGCAGCCTTGGGGCTGTACGCCTCGGTCACCAGCTCGATGACCGCCATCGGGGCGTTGTCGCCCTTGCGGGGACCGATCTTGGTGATCCGGGTGTAGCCACCCGGACGCTCGGCGAAGGTCGGCGCGATCTCGGTGAAGAGAACGTGCACGACGCCCTTGTCGCGGATGGTCTTGAGGACCTCGCGCCGGTTGTGCAGGTCGCCTCGCTTGGCCTTGGTGATCAACTTCTCCGCGAACGGGCGCAGCATGCGCGCCTTCGCCTCGGTGGTCGTGATCCGACCGTGCTCGAAGAGCGCGGTCACCAGGTTGGCGAGGATGAGGCGCTGGTGCGCCGGGCTACCGCCGAGGCGCTTGCCCTTCTTGGGCTTGGGCATGACTTCTCTCGATTCTCTCCGGCCGTACGAGGTACCGGGGTAGACGCCGCTCGGTCCGAGCGGCGGTTTGGGTCAGTACTGCTCGTCCTCGACGAAGGCGTCGTCGTCGTCATCGCCGTACGCCGCAAGTGCGGCGTGCGGGTCGAAGCCGGGCGCGCTGTCCTTGAGGGACAGACCCATCTCGACCAGCTTGGCCTTGACCTCGTCGATCGACTTCGCACCGAAGTTGCGGATGTCGAGCAGGTCCTGCTCCGAGCGGCTGATGAGCTCACCCACGGTGTGGATGCCCTCGCGCTTGAGGCAGTTGTAGGAACGGACGGTCAGCTGCAGGTCCTCGACCGGGAGGGCGAGGTCGGCGGCGAGCTGCTCGTCGACCGGCGACGGCCCGATGTCGATGCCCTCGGCCTCGACGTTGAGCTCACGAGCCAGACCGAACAGCTCGACCAGCGTCTTGCCGGCAGAGGCGATCGCGTCGCGGGGACGCATCGACTGCTTGGTCTCGACGTCGATGACGAGCTTGTCGAAGTCGGTGCGCTGCTCGACACGGGTGGCCTCGACCTTGTAGGTCACCTTCAGCACGGGGCTGTAGATCGAGTCGACCGGCATGCGGCCGATCTCGTTGTCGGCACCCTTGTTCTGGACGGCCGAGACGTAGCCGCGGCCACGCTCCACGACCAGCTCCATCTCCAGCTTGCCCTTGTCGGACAGCGTGGCGATCTTGAGCTCGGGGTTGTGCACCTCGACGCCGGCGGGCGGCGCGATGTCGGCGGCGGTGACGGCACCGGCACCGGACTTGCGGAGGTACATCGTGACGGGCTCGTCGTGCTCCGAGGAGACGACCAGGCCCTTCAGGTTGAGGATGATCTCGGTGACGTCCTCGGTGACACCCTCAATGGTCGAGAACTCGTGGAGGACGGTGTCCACCTTGATGCTCGTGACCGAGGCACCCGGAATGGAGGACAGGAGCGTCCGCCGCAGCGAGTTGCCGAGGGTGTAGCCGAAGCCGGGCTCGAGGGGCTCGATGACGAAGCGCGAACGGAACTCGTCCACGGACTCTTCGGACAGGGTCGGGCGCTGAGCGATAAGCACTGAATTCTTTCCTTCCCGGATCCAACCACCATTTGATGGACCCGATCTCACGTGAAAAGGAGGCGTCGGTGGCCGCCCGCGAACGAGCGGTCACCGACAGGGGATTACTTCTTTGAGTAGTACTCGACGATCAGCTGTTCGGTGACCTGCGTGTCGATCTGCGCACGGACCGGCACCGAGTGCACGAGGATGCGCATGCGACCCGGAAGGGCCTGCATCCAGGCTGGGATGTGGCGCTCGGTGTGGGTCTCGCGAGCCACGATGAACGGCGTCATCTCCAGCGACTTCTCGCGCACGTCGATGATGTCGTGAGCGGAAACCTGGAAGCTGGGGATGTCGACCTTGTGGCCGTTGACGAGGAAGTGACCATGCACGACGAGCTGGCGAGCAGCGCGACGGGTGCGGGCGAACCCGGCACGGTAGACGACGTTGTCGAGGCGGCACTCAAGGAGCTGGAGCAGGTTCTCGCCGGTCTTGCCCTGGCGACGGTTGGCTTCCTTGTAGTAGCGCAGGAACTGCTTCTCCATGACGCCGTAGGTGAAACGGGCCTTCTGCTTCTCGCGCAGCTGGAGGAGGTACTCGCTCTCCTTGATACGGCCGCGGCCGTGCTGGCCGGGGGGGTAGGGACGCTTCTCGAAAGCCGCGTCGCCGCCGACGAGGTCGACACCGAGACGGCGCGACTTACGGCTCATGGGTCCGGTGTAACGGGCCATGTCAGTCTCTCTTTCTCAGTCTCGGGTCAGACGCGCCGGCGCTTGGGCGGGCGGCAACCGTTGTGGGGGGTGGGCGTGACGTCCTGGATGGTGCCGACCTCGAGGCCGATGGCACCCAGCGAACGGATCGCGGTCTCGCGACCCGAGCCCGGACCCTTGACGAAGACGTCGATCTTCTTCATGCCGTGGTCCATGGCCCGACGACCAGCGGCCTCGGCAGCCATCTGCGCGGCGAACGGCGTGGACTTGCGCGAGCCCTTGAAGCCGACGGTGCCGGCAGAGGCCCACGAGATCACGGCGCCGGTGGGGTCGGTGATGGTGACGATGGTGTTGTTGAACGTGCTCTTGATATGGGCTTCGCCCTGAGCAATGTTCTTCTTCTCCTTGCGACGCACCTTGGTGGCGCGGCTCTTGGGAGGCATACGTTTCTCCTACGGTGTGAGGTCTGGAAGCTTCGTGGAAGCGGCTGTGATCAACGCGGGACGCGTTGGGTCACTTGGCCTTCTTCTTGCCGGCAACAGTGCGCTTGGGACCCTTGCGGGTGCGCGCGTTGGTCTTGGTGCGCTGACCGCGGACCGGGAGGCCCATGCGGTGGCGGCGACCCTGGTAGCTGCCGATCTCGATCTTGCGACGGATGTCCGCCTGGACCTCGCGACGGAGGTCACCCTCGATCTTGAAGTTGGCTTCGATCTCATCGCGAAGCTTGACCAGCTCCTCGTCACCGAGCGTGTGCACGCGGGCGTTCGGGTCAACCCCGGTCGCGGCGAGCAGCTGCTGGGAGCGAGTACGGCCGATGCCGTAGATGTAGGTGAGTGCGATCTCGATGCGCTTGTCGCGCGGGAGGTCCACACCAACGAGGCGTGCCATGTGGCGTTTCCTTGTCTGTTCTCGCAGTGGTTTCTGGTCGTGTCGCGTCCCATCCCGCCTCGGGTGGGCTCCGGCCAATGCTCCGGAGGTGTCTTCAGCCGGGGGGTTCCCTGGCCTAGCGATCACGTTGTGGGTGACTCAGTTGTTCGTCAGGTGCTGCAGTTGAGCGTCAGCTCAACCCTGCCGCTGCTTGTGACGCGGGTTCTCGCAGATGACCATGACGACGCCGTGACGACGGATGACCTTGCACTTGTCGCACATCGCCTTGACGCTCGGCTTGACCTTCATGCCAGGCCTTTCTTGCTCGTAAGTGGCTGCTACTTGTATCGGTAGACGATCCGACCTCGGGTCAGATCGTAGGGAGACAGCTCCACCACCACGCGGTCCTCGGGGAGGATCCGGATGTAGTGCTGGCGCATCTTGCCGCTGATGTGGGCGAGCACCTTGTGTCCGTTGGTCAGCTCGACCCGGAACATGGCATTCGGAAGGGCCTCCACGACGGAGCCCTCGAGTTCGATCACGCCTTCTTTCTTCGGCATGTCCTCCACAATCTGTTGTTCGGTCTTCTACCGTTTGGTGCTCCGCTCCACGGCGTGGAACGGGTGGCCCGGGAACCTCCGTCGCAAGACGGTGGACCTCGTGCAGTGGTTGGTGACTCATCCCGGGCACGCAACGACCCGCTCCTGCGAGCGAATAGTCCGCGATCGGGCAGCCGCGAGGCACCTCAAAGCGCCACCCACGTTGGGCCGACACGCCAGTTTAGCCAGTCCCGGGGCGAAAAGCCCAATCAGGAGGAGCGCCGCTTGCCGCCGCGCGCTCGCCCTGGCAGGCGCGGCCACGTGGGCAGGCGCGGGAGCCGGTGTCCGCGCGCTGGTGAGGTCCGCAACGCGGTGCCGGGCACCGGTTGAGCGGCCGGCTCACTCGCCGCCGACGGCACCATCGTGCCACGGCGCAGCGACGCGACGCTGATCGTGGCCAGCCAGCGACGCCGTCGACCCACCGAGTGCGACATCACCTTGCGCTCCGAGTCGACCGACTCCCAGTACGTCTCCGCTGCCGACGCCTCCGGGATCCGCGGCCCGAACACGAAGCTGTCGGCCCGGCGCGCCAGCGCCGGCGCCGACTCCGAGCCGATCGAGCCCGACTGCTCGCGCCGGGTGACCGTGGGGCCGAGGGGGACCGGCTGCCCGAGGTCGCGGGCATGGTCGACGAGCTCGCGCCAGGCCCCGACGAAGCGGGCGGACACGCTGGCGGCACTGCGTCGACGACGCCGCCGCAGCACCTTGATGCCGATGATGGCGACCAGGATCGCGGCCAGGAGCAGGAGCGGGCCACCGACATACGTGGCGACGAGGACGACCCAGGCCGGGAGGCTCTCGGCGAGCGAGGTGTCCTTGTTCTCGTCGTCCTTGCTGGCCTTGCGCTCCTTCAGCTCGGCGTCACTCTGGTCACCGGCATCCGACGGCGGCGGGATCGGCGCGGGCGGGGGCACGACGGTGCCGCTCATGGGCGTGTTGGTCTCGGGCAGCTGCTCGGCCGGAGGCTCGGTGGACATGAACTGCTCGGTCGGCAGGGTTCGCCACGACCCGTCCGCCGCCCGTAGCTCGACCCAGGCCTGCACGTCCTCGCCGGTGATGACCCCGTCATCGGGGACGATGGCACCCAGGACCACGCGCGCCGGGACGCCGACCTCGCCTGCGAGCAAGGCCATCACGGCGGCGTACTGCTCGTCATTGCCGACCATCTGCTGGTCGTTGATGAACCCGTCGGAGAGACGCAGGAGGTGGTGGCCGGGGTGGTAGACCTGCTCGGCCTTGACGACCCCGTCGGAGTACCTGCCCTCCCTCTTGAGGTGCTCGGCGATCGCCAGCACCCGACCCATCGGCGTCGCGGCCTTCTCCGCCCAGTCGGTGGCGGGTTCCTTGAGGAAGCCCGTGCCCGGCGGAGCAGCGCTGAGCGCGGTCGAGGCCAGCGTCTCCTCGGTGAGCACGTCGTTCGGCTGGACGGCCGTGAACGAGTAGGTGTCGCCACGGTGGACCCCCGACGGCACGACGGCCGTGGAGGTCGCCAAGTTGTAGCGGAAGGACTCCGACTTGGCCGACGGGTCACCCAACCGGAAGTCCACACCCTGCAGGGCGCCGATCGTGGGCAGCCAGACACCGTCGTAGCCCTCGCCGATCGTCACCGTCGCCGTGATCCTCTTGCCCTCGACGGGGTTGTCGATGGTGGAGGAGACCCGCTGGAAGGAGTCGTCGGCGGCCCCGGGCAGCGCGTCGTTGGAGGCGCCCCACACCATGCCGTCGTAGGTGTCCATCGCGGCGATGCGGAGCCGCGAGCCGGCCGGAGCGCCGTCGATCGTGAACAGGGTCGACGTGTAGACGTTGGCCGGGTCGTCGTTGGCGCCCAGGTCGATGTACTTGCGGAAGCCCGCGAGGGGCGAGGGATAGCGACCGATGTCGAAGGGCGGCTCGACCCAGGTCCGCGCGACGGCACGACCCTCGTCGTCGCCACCCGTGACCAGTGCGCTCGCCGGCATGGCCAGGGCCGAGGCGAGCAGGACCAGCGCAGCGCCGAGCACGGCCCGGCCCCGGCCGGAGGACCCGCCGTGGACCATCGCCGAGGCCCGCCGGGCGCGGATCGCCAACCAGCCGAGTGCGGCGGCGCCGAAGACGGAGCCCTGTACGAGGACGGACTGGGGGTGTCGTACGCCGAGGAGGATGACCGCGATCAGCACCACGGTCATCCCCGCGACGGGCAGCAGTGCGCTCACCCACCCCCGGCGGAGCCTGACTTCGCTCAGCGTGGTGCCCATCAGCCCGGCCAGCAGACCCAGCAACCACGGCAGCACGAGGAGTGGTCCGTCACCGTCCACCGGCGGCAACGTGGTCAGCATGTCCTTCCAGCCGAAGATGGCCTGGTCCGCGAGCGCGCCCAGCGTCGAACCACCGGGCAGGAAGGCGGTGTCGCCCAACGAACGCAGGCACAACGGACCGCCCAGCGCGAAGAACAGCGCTGCCACGATCACCATGGGTGCGATCAACGGCCAGCCGAGCGCACGCGCGGTGTGGGTGACCAGGATCGCCAGCACCACGCCGGTCAGACCCACCACCAGGAAGCCCCACCCGGTGAACGAGGTCGCGAGCCCGCTCAGCGCCAACCCGCTCAGCAGGAGGACGAACAGCAGGTCGAGCGTCGTTGCGCCGTCCGGCAGCACCTGACGGCGACGACGGGCACGGGTGACGGTGTCGACGGGAGGCGAATGGCTCACTTGACGCTCCAGAGCAGGAGACCGCCGAGGTCGCCCTTCTCGGCGAGGTGCAGCACGCGCAGCCCGCCCGTCTCGGTGACGCGGCTGGTGCCGGACGGGTCGATGAGGACCGCGTAGCGGCGTACTTCGGGAGGGAAGGCGGCGGCCCCGCGCAACAGGTCGGTGAACTCGGTGTCGGGGCCACCGATGAGGAACACCAGGCTGCAGTCCGGAGCCACCTGGGTCGCCCGCCGCGCGGCCTTGACGATGCCCGTGCGGCCATGGTCGGCACGACAGACGGCATCGAGGGCCAGGTGTCCGGTGGTGCCGCTCGACGCGGTGTCGCCGCAGACGAAGGACACCTCGAACTCGTCCAGCACGGCGCGTACGGCGATGGACGCCGCCACAGACATGGCCGACTCGAAGTCGTCGGGGTGGGCCCACGAGGACTCGACGTCGTCGACCACGATCGCGGCATGGCTGCGGCGGGTGTCGAGGTACTGCCGCACCAGCAGGCTGGATTCGCCACCGGAGGCCATCACCTTGGCCGACGACCGCCAGTGGATGTGGCGCAGGTCGTCGCCGGGGACGTATTCGCGCAGGGCGTGGAAGGCGAGGTCGCTCTGCGACAAGGCATCGGTCGAAACGCCTTCGAGGTCGCGCAGCAGGCCGGCGCCGAGGGAGTCGAGCGGCACCATCGGCGGCCGGACCAGCACCTCTCGCACCGGGGTCCAGATCATGTCGCGGGAGAAGATGCCGATCGGGTCGCCCCGGCGGGTCGTCGCCGGGCCCACCGCGATCACCCCGCGATGCTCGGTGCGGATGGTGAACGACTCCTCGTGGCGCCCGCCGGCAGGAAGCGACGCGATGCCATAGCGATGCACCGATGAGCCGACCGGCACCTCGAGGGTCGTGGGGATCAGCCGTCGGTTCGCGATGTTCGTGACGATCACGCCGGCCGCGACGGACTCCCCCGCCGCCACTCGCTCGGGCTCGAGCCGCAGGTCGACCGCGACATTCGTGCGGCCGACGAGGAACGGAGCGGCGAGGGCGAGCAGCAGCAGGCAGGCAGCGGCGATCACGGCGAGCTCACGCCAGTTCGCCACGACTGCGACATACGCCGCGCCCACTCCGAGGCCGAGGATCAGCCACCCCACCGGGCGGACGATCGTCAGCAGCTGCTTCACCCGCTCCATCAGCGACTCAGGCCACCCGGTCGGTCGGCGGCGCGACCGCGTCGAGCAGCCGACCGATGACCGTCTGCACGCTCACTCCGCTGAACTGCGCCTCGGCGTCGAGGAGCAGCCGGTGCGAGAGGACGGGCTCCGCGAGCTCCTTGACGTCGTCGGGCACCACGTGGTCTCGACCGTCGGCCGCGGCCCAGGTCTTCGCCACGCGGACGAGGGCCAGGCAGCCACGGGGCGACAGGCCGAGCTTGACGTGCGGCTGACGACGCGACTCCTCGGCCAGCTCGGCGACGTACCCCACGACGGCGGGATCGACGTAGACCTGGTCGGCGAGGCCGCTCATCTGGGAGATCGTGGCCGCCGTGATCACCGGCGTGACCAGCGAGGCGCGGTCGCGCACCGCCGCGTTGACGAGCAGCTCGATCGTGGCGGCGCGGTCCGGGTAGCCCATCGAGGTCTTCATCAGGAAGCGGTCGAGCTGGGCCTCGGGCAGGCGGTAGGTCCCGGCCTGCTCGATCGGGTTCTGGGTGGCGATGACCAGGAACGGCCGGCCGACGGAGTGCGCGACGCCGTCGACGGTGACCCGGCTCTCCTCCATCACCTCGAGCAGCGCCGACTGGGTCTTGGGCGACGCACGGTTGATCTCGTCGGCCAGCACGATCGTGTGGAAGATCGGACCGGGGTGGAACTCGAAGGTGCCCTTGTGCTGGTCGTAGACCGTGACGCCGATGACGTCGGAGGGCAGCAGGTCGGGGGTGAACTGGATGCGGGCGTGGGAACCCTGGACCGTGTTGGCCAGGGCGCGCGCCAGCATCGTCTTGCCGGTCCCGGGGAAGTCCTCGAGGAGGATGTGTCCCTCCGACAGCAGGCAGGTGAGTGCGAGCCGGACGACGTGCCGCTTGCCCAGCACCGCGATCTCCATGTTGTCGGTCAGCTGGTCGAAGGTCTGCTTGAACCAGTCGGCCTGCTCGTGCGAGATGGTCATGGCTGCTTCCTGTTCATCGGAGCTCGTTGCACGGGATTCACCAGCTGATGCCGGCGATGACTTGTTGTTTGCTGGAGTTGCAGGTCAGCTCGACGTAGCCCTCACCGAAGTACCAGGTGGTGGTCTTCGTACCGTCCTCCTTGGTGAAGTCCTGCCGTTCACCAACGAAGGGGGTCGTGCTCTGCGAGACCCTGCAACTGAAGTCCTGGGTCCAGCCCGACGTCGTGAAGCTGAGTCGCGCGCACGTCGGTGCACCACACGCCGGGTCGGTGACGTAGGGGACCCCACGCTGGCAGTCAGGCGGGTCGGCGACGCCGTCGTCCGAGCAGGCAGCGCCCTTGAAGAGCGTCATCGTCGGGGGCGGCGGGTCACCGGACTCGACCTGACCAGTGACGACGGCCTCACGCCGGCCCGCGGGGTTGTCGTCGAAGAGCCGGACGCGGATGCTGGTGCCCGTGTTGTAGTCGGCCACCGTCACCGTCCGGGTGAGCGAGAACTCGCCCGGGGTTCCCTGGCCGACCACCTGTTCGGCGCCACCGTCGATGCTGATGGCGACGAGGGCGGGGTCACCGTTCGACGTGCCGCTGATGGTCCAGGTCACCGAGAGCCCGTCGACCTGGGAGGTGACCGGGTTGAGATGGTTCTCGAGCGGACCGTAGGTCTGGACCGACTTCGGGTCGGAGTAGCTGCAGCCGACCTTGGCCGCGAACTCGTTGCACAGGCGCATCGTGACGGGGTAGGCCGTGCTGTTGCCCGGCACGTTCACGACCTCGTTGATGATCGCGCGCGGCTTGACGACCAGCTCCCAGGCCACCTGGCCGGCGACCAGGATCGCCACCCGCGACTCCTGCCCACGCGACTCGGGGGTGATCCCCGTCACGCGTGCCTGACCGTCGGCTCCCGTGGGCGCCGCCGTGATCTGACCCCAGGGCGCGGGCTTGCCGACCGCCTCGAACGCCACCGGGCTGCCGGGCGGTGAGCTGTTCTCGATGTTCAGCGCCTGCACGTAATAGGCATAGGTGGTGCCGTCAAAGGCCACGCCGGTGTGGGTGCACGTCGTCGCCTGGATGCGGCTGCACCCGGGCACCGCCGTCAGCGGTCCGCCCTTGGCACTGTAGGCAAGGGTGTAGAAGGTCGGCGCCGGTCCCTCGGGCGCGGTCGCGGTCCACGTGGCTGTGACGTCCGTCGCCTGCAACCCGGACTGTCGGTCGACGATGGCGAGCCCGCCCGGCGGTGCGGGCGTCCCGATGGACTGCAGCGGCGCCGACTGCCGTGGCGGTGACCAGTTGACGCTGTTCTGCGCCTCGATGGAGAAGAGATACGTCTGGTTGTTGTCGAGGTTGCTCACCGTGTAGGAGGTGGTGTTGCCGGGGATCTGGACGGCCTGGCCCCGCCAGCTGATTCGATAGAACTGGATCGCGGTGCTGCTCTGCGGCTTCGACCAACCGAGGGTGATGGTGTGGTCGCCGCGGCTGATCATCCGGATGTTGGCGACCCGGCCCGGCTTGGTGTCGGCGTACGCCGTCTGCGACAGCTCGCTCCAGGGGCCGGTGCCCACCTTGTTGACCGCCGCCACCCGGAAGTTGTACTTCTTGCGGTTCTCCAGGCCGGGAAAGTCACATTGGTTCGTGCGGCACGTGATCTCGTCGCCGGTCTGCATCTCCTTGAGCCGATAGCTCGTGATCGGGGAGCCACCGTCGTCCTTCGGGGCGAACCAGCCGAGGCGGACGGTGCCCTTCTCCACGTTCTCGTAGCTCTGGGGCGCGCCCGGCTGCCCCGGAAGCCCGGACACGTCGAACTCGATCCGGCCCTCGGCCTGACGCCCGGGGCCGGCGGAGGAGGCGTCGACGTCGCTCATGACGACCCGGAAGATTGCCCTCCCCTTGGCTCGCGGACCGGCGCGCAGGATGACGCTCGCCTGACCGCTGGTGCCGGCCGAGACACCCGCACCGCTGACCGCGTCGATCGACACGACCGTCGGGGTGGGGTTGGCAACACCGGCGTCGAGGTAGGGCGCCAGGTTGAGTTCGCGCGACTCCCCCGCCTTCATGCCCTCCACCCGGATCGGCAACATGCTCGGCGGCGGCGCGTTCGCCAACCGGAAGCGGATCTCCGCAGGCAGGCTGCCGCCGGCCGTGATGGACAGCGTGCCCTCGCCGCCCCGGTTGGCATCGTCGGCCGCGGCGACCTGCAGCACCGGGCTCCCGTTGCCGGAGACGCTCAGCCCGTCGAGCTCCTGGGTGAAGATGCCGACGTACTCCAGGCCCGGCGCGTCGGCCGGATCCAGGGTCCAGACTTTGCACAGCGACGCGATGTCGAGGTTGTAGACCTCCCCCGCCGAAATGGGGATGGTGGTCTGCGGACACTCCAGCACGGGGGTGTCGTCGCCGACCTGCACGGGTATCGAGAGCAGGGCGGTGTAGCCGTCGGTCGGGTCCTGCGGGTCCTCGTTGCCGGCGCCGTTCGCCGCGGTCGTGACCTCCACCAACAACGCGCCCGGGCCGCGGAAGCCGTCGCGGGCGGAGACTGCGAAGGAGTCGTCGCCCGAGCGCTCCGTCTCCAGTGCGGCCGGAGACGCCGAGACGGATTCGCGGCCGGTCAGGCGGAGGGGTCCGCCGGACGGATTGACGATGTAGTCCTTGAGCCTGCCCGTCGCCGAACCGCCCTCGGCGAGCTCGATCAGCGCGTCGGGCCGCACGTAGGGGATGCCGGTCCCGGTGGGCGGCACGTAGAGCGAGGCGGTGGCCGCCGCACCGTTGCCGTCCTCGACCCGGAACGGGACGACGATGGGCAGCGGACCGCGGTTGGCCTTGATCGTGTCGCCGGTGGCGTTGATGGTCGTCTGGGCCTCGTTGCCATAGACCCGGGTGACGGTCAGGTCGGCGATCGTCCCATCCGGATCGTAGGCACCCTCGAGGACGTTGACCGAGATGCTCCCACTGTCGTCGGCCTGGCCGAAGGCGTCGTAGACCACTGGCGGGTTCTCGAAGTCGTCGGCCGTGTCGACCTTCAGGGTGGAGATCGAGGTGCTGATCCCGTTGGTGATGGCATAGACCACCGGCGGCGAAGCGCCTTGGGTGGTGGCGGGCGCCGGCACGGAGACGAGGTTGGTGTCGGGGTCGAGCGTGACGCCTTCCGGGGCGTCTCGGAGGCTGATCTCGACCTCGTCGCCGGGCGCGATGTAGTCGTTGGCGAGAGGATCGAACACGGCGACCCGGCCGGGTTCGACGGTGAGCTGGTCGGCGACGGCCAGCGGGGGTTGGGGCTCACCCAGGGGCACGACGGCCACCCGCACGGTGCCGGTGCCCACCGCGCCACGGCTGTCGGTGAGTGAGTATTCGAACTCGTCGGTCCCCGTGGTGCGTGGGTAGGCCTGGTACTCCAAGAAGTTTCCGCCGTAGGACAGCACCCGGCCGAGCCTCGGAGCCGAGGTGATGCCACCGACGGTGACCGGGTCGCCCTCCGGGTCGATCCCGCTGCCGGGGAGCCTGACCTTGATGCTGCCGCCCGAGACGACACGCCCCTCGAGCGTGGGCGGCTCGGGAGCGGTGTTGGGATCCTTGGCAGGCGTGATGATCACGATCAGGCGTCCCCCGCTGGACTCGCCCGTGGTGGAGCGAGCGATGTAGCCGACTTCGAACGAATCGCGCTCCTTGAGGTCCGGGGCGATGTAGCGGACGTTGCGACCGGAGACCAGCGCCGTGCCCACGTCACCCTTGACGTCGACGGGAACGTCGATCGGCAGCTCACCCGGCACACCCTCGGCCGCGTCGCTGATCAGTGACAGGCGATCGCCCGACGGCGAGATGTCGTTGTCGAGCACCGGCACCGTGACCGACGTCCCGGCACGCACGTGCACGCGGTCGGTTGTCGTCACCGGCGAGTTGTCGGCCGGGGGATGGCGCTGGCTGAGCGAGACCTCTCCCTCGATGCCGGAGGTGGACCCGTTGCTGATCGTGTAGTGCACCAGCTGCGGGTTGGGTGACAGGTCGCCCTGCCGCGAGGAGATGCGCAGCCAGCGACCGTCGATGATGGCAACGTCCACCTGGTTGGGGTTGTCGGCGACCGCACGTTGCACGACGAGCAGGCCGCCGGCGGGATCGAGGTCGTTGGCGAGGACGTCGACGATGCCGGCCGCCTGGCCGTAGACGGTCAGCGTGTCCGGCATCGCGACCGGGTCGCCGGGCGACTTGGGACGAGGGCGTACGTCGATCCGCACCGTCTGCTGGTCGAGACGGGCGTTGCCGAACGCGGCGTCGTACTCGATGAAGTAGGTGTCCGGCCGCTCGGCGGCGAACGTGATGATCCCGTTCTCCACGTCGGTCTTGATCGAGACGCCGTTCTGCGCGGGGATCTTGCCGCCCAGCATGAGCTCTGCGTTGGGGGTGCCGGGGTCGGAGCCGGGCAGGTCGTTGAGCAGTGGACGGATCTTGATCGGCCGGCCGGCCTCACCGCGCACCACGTCGGGCTCGGCCACGGCCGGGAAGGTCTCGCGGTCCAGCCGCTCCTGCACCTCGAAGGACATCGTCTGCCTGACCGGCGCCGATCGGCCGTCGCTGACCAGATACTCGACCTGGTAGGTGTCGCCGCCCTCGATCGAGCCGGTGAACCGGACCCGGCCGTCGGAGGTGGTGCGGGCCACCGCGCCCGAGTCTCCGGCGCCGAGGGCCACGGTCGAGTCGAGGACGAGGGCGTCGCCGTCGCCGTCGTCGCGCCAGTCGGAGAGCACCGGGACCGTGACCGAGCCGTTGGCGGCCACCCGCCACGTGCGGGGCTCGAACCCGTTGCGCAGGGTGGGCTGGGCGTTCTGGCCGGCTGTCCGGACGGCGACGCTGACGGCCGCGTGGGCGGTGAAGTTGCTGCGCCCGTCGTCGATGTAGTAGTCGAAGGAGGTGTCGCGGGCCTTGTCCGGCAGGCGGAGCACGATGGTCTGGCCGTCGGGACTGATCTCGGCTGTCGCGTCGCCGGTGGGTTGCTCGACGTCGATGATGCTGAGCAGTCGTCCCTCGGGAGCCGAGTCGTTGTCGAGGGGGTGGAGCACGGTGGTCCGGCCCGAGCGAGCGCCGTAGCTGTCGGGCTTCGCCTCCGGCGGAGTGCGGTCGCCCGCGCTCTGCTGCTGGTTCTGCTTGTCCTCGTCCTTCACCAACTTGGACATGGTGAACGCGTTCCAGTTGTCGATCTTCTGCGGTTCCTGCTCGTCGAGGTCCCAGACGGCGCCGCTGGTGTTGTCGTTGAGCACGATCTGGCCGCGGTTGACCCGGAACGCGAGATTGCTCGCCTTGCCACCGAGGGTGGAGTGCTGCGCCTCGTCGTCACCACACTGGACGGTGACCTCCCCGAGCCCACCCGACCATGCGGCGTACGAACAGGCACCCAGCCGCACCGGCTCGATGGGCGTGCCGTTCCCCCTCTCGTCCACGACGGTGGTGTTGCCGGACTCGAGGTCGACGCTGAGCATGCTGTCGGGACTGGCGACGAGCACGGACTCAGCGTCGGGACCCGGCTGCTGGAGGATGCTCCCGGGGGGCACGGTCGCCGAACCGCCGCCGACCACGCTCAGTGCGCCTGCGGCCACGTCAAGGGTGATCGCCGTCTCGCCGACCGCGGTGACGGCGGTCGGGTCGCCGGCCCCGGCAGGCAGGTCGTCGGTGCGCGGCTCGTCGAAGGCGTTGCCCTCCTGCACGATGTAGGTGATCGTGCCCCTGCCCGCTGACGTGACGATCACGGTGCCCGTCTGGCTGACCGCCAGCGCCGCCGCGTTGCCGACGGAGGCGAGTGGGTCGGACTGGACATCGAGGGCCGTGATCAGCGGCCTGCCGCGTTGCGGATCCAACTGCACTGCCCAGACGTCGCCGTTCTCGGCATCGATCGAGGCGAACGTCCCGCCCGCCATCTGCTGGTCTCCGACCGGCGGGATCGCGATCTTGCCGCTGGCGTCGAGCTTGGAGGTGGCGGGATCGATGACCTGTGCGGTGCCGGCCAAGCGGTCGATGGCCGCCACCGCCGCACCGTCCTGGGCGACGTCGAGGGGTCGATCACTGCCGCCGTCGCCGAGAACGGTCGTGTCGAGCTGGTTGATCGGCTTGTTGATCCGACCGTAGATGCCGCGATCGCCGTGGACCACCCAGATGCCGCCGTCGTTGAGCTGGGCCTCGTGGGCCTGGTAGCCGTCGGCGGCCACGGCGTAGGCGACGACCGCACCCGCGGCCAGCACGAGGGCGGTGTTGGACGCCACGGCAGCCTTGTGCCGACGGATGAATCCAGCACGTGCCACCAACGTCCCCCTACACACGGCTCTGCGACTATCCGAATATCGCACGGTGAGCGTATGTAGGTGGGGGGTTAGGAACAAGTCGAGACAGAGTGGCGGCTCATCGGCGACGATGTGTTGGCAGGTATGGCGACAATGGCCACTCACTGGGACGAGGAGGCACGCGTGGTCGTGGAAACGAGGTACGCCGCAGGCGACGGTGTGCTCCTCGGCGCGGGAGACCACTGGGTGCTGATGACCGACCCCGGCGACGACGACGTCCTGGACGAGATCTGGGCCGTGATCTCGGGTGCACGCGCGAGCGACGCGCCGATCACCGAGCAGGTGCTGGCCATCGTGGAGAAGGCCTTCGGCGGCGACCCCCCGGGGTTGGCGGTCGTCGACCTGTCCACCGGCGGCTCGATGTCCGTCTCACGGGGTCGCGGGCACGTGCGCGTGTCCGGAGCAGACCGGTTCCTCTCCCTCGACGGTGGCGACGACCCGGACGCGTTGGCGCGGACGCGCCGCCTCGCCGGTGGTGTCGTGGCCGCGTCGCGGGCGATGCTCAAGCCTCTCGCCCGACGGACGGGACCGCTTCCCACGCATGCCTCGCCACCGGCCCCGCCAGCGGGCGGACTGCTGATCGACGGCATCCCGGACTCGATCCTGGCCGCCACCGGACCCGACGGACCGCCGCCTCGGCCGCGACGTCGAGCCACCCCGCAGCGCGAGCACGACACCGGCTCCCTGAGCGACACCACCGACCCCGGCCCGGGGTTCGTCGAGCGGATCTCCGAGGGCACCCACACCACCATCCAGCCGGCCGGACTCGATGAGCCGGTCGACGACCATGACGGCGCCACCGTCCACCGCCCCCAGATCGCCTCGCACCTGCGGCACGAGACCGCCGACACCGTGCTGGCCGCCAGCTGCCCCACCGGCCACCTGACTCCGGCCGACAGCACGGTGTGCCGGGTCTGTCGTCAGCCGGTGGCGCCCCAGGAGGCGCGCCGGGTGCCGCGCCCGACCCTGGGCGGGCTCCGACTGCCCACCGGCGAGGTGGTGCCGCTCGACCGTGGAGTCGTCCTGGGGCGAAAGCCGGCGCCCCTCAAGGACAGCACCGACTGGCCGCACCTCGTGCACCTGCCCTCCGACCACACGTTCGTCTCCCGGATGCATCTGCACATCGAGCTCCACGGCTGGGATGTCCTGGCCCGCGACCTCGACTCGCGGGGTGGCACCATGGTGACCATGCCCGGCCGCGCTCCCGAACGAATGCGTGCGGGTGAGGCCTACGTCCTCGAGCCGGGCTGCAGCCTGGACCTGGCCGAGGTCTACGAGGTCCGCTTCGAGGTCGGTCCGGTGGTGCCGCGGTGAGTGCCCCCGTCATCGGTGGCTTCACGTTCGTCGAGCACCTGGGCAGCGGCGGCTTCGCCGACGTCTTCCTCTATGAGCAGCAGTGGCCCCGCCAGCGCGTCGCGGTCAAGGTCGTGCGCCCCGACGTGCCCCTCAACGACCGGGAGAAGCAGCTCTTCACGGCCGAGGCCAATGCGATGGCTCGACTGGCCGACCACCCCTACATCGTCTCGGTCATCACCGCCGGGGTCACGCTGGATGGTGGGCGCCCCTACCTGGTGATGCGCTACTGCCCGCCGCCCGACCTGGGCCTGCGCGTGCGCTCCAACCCGATGGCGGTGGTCGACGCGGTGAGCACGGGCATCAAGCTGGCGAGCGCCATCGAGACGGCCCACCGCTCCGGCATCCTGCACCGTGACATCAAGCCGAGCAACGTCCTGGTCACGACCTATCACGAGCCCGCGCTCACCGACTTCGGCATCGCCGGCCACATCGCCGATGTGGCGGGCGAGAGCGACGTGCGCATCTCCTACCCGTGGTCGCCCCCCGAGCTGCTCGACGGCCGGTCCAACGGCTCGGTGACCTCCGACGTCTATTCGCTGGGCGCCACCATCTGGCACCTGCTGGTGGGGCGCTCCCCGTTCTCGATCCCGGCCGGTGACAACTCGACCCGCGCACTCAGCGCCCGCATCCTGCACGCGGCGCCGCCGGCCACCCAGCGCTCCGACGTCCCGCCCGCGCTCGATCGCCTGCTCCAGCAATGCCTGGCCAAGAATCCCGCCCATCGTCCGCAGAGCGCGCTCGAGCTCGCGCGCAGCCTGCAACAGATCGAGAGCGCGGCCAACTGGGCCCGCACCGCGGTCGCGGTCGAGGGTGACCGGCCCGACTCCTCGGTGAAGGCCCCCGGCCCGGAGCCGACGGAGGACCGCACCGTGATGAAGGCCGTCACAGTGATCTCCGCGTCCGGTCCGCGGCGGATCGCCACCGCGCAGAACGAGACGCAGACCCAGCCCGACAGCCACCGGGTCTCGGCCGTCGTCTGGGCCGTCATCGGTGTGGTGGCTGTGGCCGCGCTGATCGGCGGACTGATCCTCAGCGGGGGTGGACGAGACGACGAAGCCCCGCCGAGCTCGCCCACGACCTCCGGGACTCCCTCGCCCCTGATCGCCGACACCCTCACCAGGCCGCCCACGCTCGACGGCACGCGCAGCGGCGGCTCCGTGGTGTTCCACTGGGACAGTCAGGACTCCGTGGATCCCGGCGACGAGTGGATCTGGCAGGAGGTCGGCAGCGACGACTTCGAGCGCACCAGCAAGCGGTCGGCAACCGTCAAGAGTGGCGAGCAGGTGTGCCTGGAGGTGCGGCAGGTGCGCGCTTCCGACGAGTCCCCGACGGCCAACGAGTGCGTGCCCTGAGCCGGCGTCTCCTGACGCTCGTGGTGGCGCTGGCATGGTGTACGCCGCTGGCGACCCCGGCTGGTGCCACCGACGACCCCCGGCTCGACCGGCTGCTGCGCGCCGTCGAGGTGGTGGCCACCGAGCCCTACCACCCGGGCTACGACCGCGACTGCGATCCGGGCGCCTGCGTGTTCGGTGAGGCCTGGACCGACGACCACGACGGCCCCTTCGGCCACAACGGCTGCACCACGCGCGAGGACGTGCTCCTCCAGCAGATGCGCGACGTCGAGATGCGGTGGGGCTCCGCGTGCCG
>NZ_JANPEO010000063.1:0-2266 GCF_031422975.1 Nocardioides sp.
GGCGTCGCGAAGTAGCGGTAGGCCACGTCGATGGTGATGCCCTGCTCCCGCTCGGAGCGCAGACCGTCGGTCAGCAGCGCGAGGTCGGTGTAGTCGTAGCCCTTGGACACCGAGGAGGCCTCGACGGCCTCGAGCTGGTCCTCGAAGATCGACTTGGAGTCGAGCAGCAGGCGACCGATGAGGGTGGACTTGCCGTCGTCGACCGAGCCGGCGGTGGCGAAGCGGAGGAGATCCATCTGACCGTGGTCAGAGGAGGTCTGGGGGGTACCCATTAGAAGTAGCCTTCCTTCTTGCGGTCTTCCATGGCCGCCTCGGAGAACCGGTCGTCACCGCGGGTCGCACCGCGCTCGGTCACCCGGGCGATCGCGATCTCGTCGATGATCTCGGCAGTGGTGGATGCGGTCGACTCGACGCAACCGGTCTGCGACTTGTCGCCGACCGTGCGGAAGCGGACCATCTTGGTCTCGACCTTTTCGTCGCCCTTGGGCTGCACGGCGTCGGAGAGCGAGAGCCACATGCCGTCGCGGAGGATGACCTCGCGCTCGTGGGCGAAGTAGATCGAGGGGATCTCGATCTGCTCGCGGTCGATGTAGTGCCAGATGTCGAGCTCGGTCCAGTTGGACAGCGGGAAGACGCGCATGTGCTCGCCGGCGTGGATGCGGCCGTTGTAGAGGCTCCACAGCTCGGGGCGCTGCATCTTCGGGTCCCACTGGCCGAACTCGTCGCGGTGGGAGTAGACGCGCTCCTTGGCGCGGGCCTTCTCCTCGTCGCGGCGGCCACCACCGAAGGCGGCGGTGAAGCCGTTCTCCTCGATGGCGTTGAGCAGGGTGCCGATCTGGTGGCGGTTGCGCGACGTCTTGCCGTCGTCGATCACGACGCCGTTCTTGATGGCGTCGTCGACGCTGGCGATGTGGATCCGTGCGCCGAGGCGGTCGACCCAGCTGTCGCGGGTCGTGAGGACCTCGTCGAAGTCGAGGCCGGTGTCGACCTGGAGCAGCGGGAACGGGAGCTTGGCGGGGTAGAAGGCCTTCTCCGCCAGCCGCAGCATGACGATGGAGTCCTTGCCACCGGAGAACATCAGGACCGGCTTCTCGAACTCGGCGGCGACCTCACGGAAGATGTGGATCGACTCGGCCTCGAGCTGGTCGAGCTGACTCAGCTGGTAGTCGGCGTGGGTGGTGGTCATGACAGACGAGGGGCCTCTCTGGGGGACAGCAGCCCACATCGTAGCGAGGCCGGACCCGAACGTCGCATCACAGGCGCTGTGCGACCGGGCACGACTTCAGCGCCCTCCTGGTGCGTCGCCCGCGTTGGCGACGGCCCGAAGCTGGAGCTGCGGCAGGTGACGCGCCTGGTCTGGACAATCGGTGCCCGAGATCCACGAATGCCCACGCTAGGGATACGGCAGGTCCACACCGGCACGCGCTAGCAGGTCCCGCCCTACGTTCGTCAGCGTTCGGGGCTAGCAATGGGCAGGCCTGAGAGTCGTAGGGAGTGGCATGTCGGATCACCTTCTGAGCATGTCCGCTCCGTCGCAGACCCAGCCCGACCGGCGGGCGGTCGCAGCCCGGGCACGCCCCGAGGGCGGCGATGGGCGTGGCCCCTTCGCCACGAGCTCGCTCCTGGTGCTCAACAACTTCAGCGCCTTCAGGCACGACGCTGCACTCTTTGTCAGCGCAGTCGGTTCAGGCAGCACCGGCGCCATCACGAACATCGAAGGCAAGGCATGCGGGCGAGTCTCGTTGAGCTTTGTCGTCCCCTTCGTGCCAGGTCACCGCTACTACGGTGCGGCTCCCGCGGCCACGGTCAGTGCGCCGGCCGGGTGGACCGGCGGCACGCGCATGGGCGCAGGGCCATGGACCTACGCCTACCTGGCCGACGCGCCGACCCCAGCTGACTCCTCCGCGTCCGGCACCACGGCGGCAGTCGCCACCGCGCCCGACTTCGGCTTCACCTTCATTGCGCTCACCGATGCCGGATCGGGAGCGAACTCCCAGGAGTGCGTCACCGTCGATGCATCGGCTTCGGTCGGGTCGGGGACGGCCAGCGACGAGGCCTGAAGGACCGGGGCTTCACGGTGACTCGAGCGTCAAGGTCACCGGTCCGTCGTTGACCGACGCCACCTGCATGTCGGCCCCGAACCTACCGCGCGCCACGGTCGTGCCCAGCCGCTCCAGTTCGACGCACACTGCGGCGTACACCGGCTCGGGGACTTCGGCCGGGCTCTCACCCGGCTCACCGGCAAGGACATGATGCTCCCGATGAA
>NZ_JANPEO010000064.1:0-3547 GCF_031422975.1 Nocardioides sp.
GCTCCTGACCGGACACGCGGACTCCACGCTGGTGGACCTGGCAGTGGAGGCGCGAGCCAGTTCTGTGCTACCCAAGAACGGCTCTCTGTCCGATCTCATGGACGCGCTGGAGACTGCAGGGAAGGGCGGCCTGCTCGTGCACCCGACCCTGGTGCTGCCGCCGGAGACCCCGGCCGCGGGACACGCCGGTGCTCAGAACCCGCTCAGCCCTCGAGAACGCGACGTGTTGGCGATGCTGGTGCTGGGGATGCGGAGCGACGCCATCGCCCAGGAGCTCGGCATCTCGAGAAACACGTGTCGTGGCTACCTCAAGGCGCCGCTGTGAAAGCTGGGCGCGCACTCACAGCTGGAAGCGGTCGCCATCGCTCGCCGACGGGGGCTCGTGAGCGACCGGTGATCGTCGATGGCAACCGGCCAGGAGACCACGTCTCAGCTGAGGATGGCGTCGACGGTCTTCTTCAGCGCGCCGGGCTGGGAGGGCCTCGTCGGCGCCGACTTCTTGGCAGCCTCGAGCTCGGTGCCGATCTCCTGCAGCGCCTTGCGGCCCAGGCCCTCTCGGACCTTCGGGAACCAGTCCTGCTCCTCCTCCATGTGATGGAGGACGTTCTCGATCAGCACCGTGGTCTTGGCATCGAAGCGCTCGTGGCTGGGCTTCATCCCCGCGAGCTCGACGACGAGCACATCGGCGACGTGGTGTTCCTCGTAGGACTCGAGCACGTCGTCCTCGAGGTCGGGGAGAAGCTCGCGGACCCGCGGGTACATCACTTCGTTCTCGATGTAGGTGTGCACGGTCAGGAGCTCGATGATCTTGTCGACGAGCTCACCCTTGCGGACGGTGGCGTTGTCGCCGGCCTGCTGGAACGTGCGGAACACGCGTCGAATCTCTTGGTGGTCCTGCTTGAGCAGGACGATGGCGTCGCTGGACATCTGGTCTCCCGTGTTTGTGGATGTCCGGTCGCCGTACCCTCGGTGGCCTGAGGTACGCCCCTTCGTGGCAGCTCATCGGCGTGACGTGGACCACAACGTCGCTGAAGCTTCGCCTGTGGCGGGTGGTGCGCGAGTTGGCATTCCTGTGATGCTGGGGACCATGACCGACCGACCCGCCCCCGAGCACCGTCGACCCGAGGGCGTCACCGATGCCACCGTCGAGGCCCTCGGCAAGCTGTCCGCTGCGCTCGACCACATCGAGGACGCCCGAGGACACCTGTTCGCCTTCCACCGGCTGTGCGGCAGCGCCGAGACGACGATGGAGGAGGCGACCGCCATGATCCGCGATGCCGGTCACACCGACATCGCCGACGCCCTGGACCGCGGGGTCCTCGGGCGCAATCCGTTGCCGGGGATGTGGTCATTCCAGATGGTCGAGGCGTACGACGACGGCTACTACGCCGAGGCGAAGGGGATCCACCAGCGGGCTCTCGACGAGCTGGTGGCCGGACAGCGCCACGTGTTCGAGGCAGAGATGAAGGAACTTCGACGCACGCGGGGACGTGAGGGCCACGAGGCGACGCCTGACGACGCGGACGGCAACCTCTGATCGGGATCGGTGTGGTCGAGGTTCAGGCGCTGGACGTCGGGGCACCCTCGGGGACGACAGCCACAGGGCTGTCGGAGCGTTCGAGCACCGCGGCTGAGACGGAACCCGCCAGCAGCTTGGAGATCGAGTTGACCTGGTGTCGCCCGACCACGATCAGGGTGCGTGACTGAGATCCCTGGGTCAGGCATTCGTCCACGAGTCCGTAGCCGAGCTGAAGGCTCACGCGAACATCCGGGAACTTCTCGGACAAACCGGCGACGGACTCGCTCAGGAGAAGGCGTTCGTCCTCCGCGCCGTCGGCGGGAGTCGCAACCTGGGTGACTGCGGCGAGGGTGACGGCAACCGCGAAGGAGGTGTGCATGACGGTCAGGGTTGCGCCACGTAGCGAGGCCTGCCGGAATGCGAACTCGATCACGGGCAGGGACTCCGCGGTGCCGTCCGCGCCGACGAGCACCCCGTCCCGCGGATGGGGCTCTGGGCCGGGCCGGATCACGACCACAGGGCAGTGCGCGTGCTTGGCCACGCTGACGGAGACGGAGCCGAGCAACATGCTGCGGAACGTCCCGCGTCCACGGGAGCCGACAATGATGAGGTGTGCGTCCTCGGAGAGCTCGACGAGCACCTGACGCGGGTCACCCAACTGTGGCGCACCGACCACGTCGAGGCCGGGGTGGATGGAGCCGACCCAGGCGAGGGCGTCGCTGACGACTTCGCGCGCTGTCGTCAGCAGATCGGGCAGTGCCGGACCCTTGGCGCCGACCCACGCGACCGAGCGGATGTCCCCCTCGCCTGCCGCATGGACGACGGTGAGTTGCCGGTTTTCGAGCATGGCCTGCTCGGCGGCCCAGCTGAGTGCTCGCTGGGCGTGCACGGACCCGTCGACACCGACCACAATGGTTCCGGGAGCAACTCGGTCGTGGGTCATGTGCCTGGCCTCGCCGTCTGGGTCGTCATGTCATTCACGTCCGCTGTCTCGCTCAGAAGGTCGGGGCCCAGGGGCGCTCGGCCAGGCTCCGGTGGACCGCGAGGTCTCGAACCAGCTCGTCACGGGTGCCGGCCGGGATCACGGCGACCGGGCGTGTGGCGTGGCGCAGGATGTTGCGCGCGGTGCTGCCGATGAGTCCGCTGAGCGCGGCAGAGTGGTGTCGACCGACCACCACCAGCTGCGCCACCCGGGACGCTTCGAGAAGAGCTTGGTCGGGCTTCTCCGCGACACTGTGGATGGAGACCTCGACGGAGGGGTAGGACTCCTGCCACGGGGCGAGAAGCCGCTCGAGCGCCTCCTGGTGCTCGGCACGCAAGTGCTGGACGTCGTCGGGCGACCAGGCCCTCAGAGTGGGAATCTCCCAGGCGCTGACCACGGCGATCGGAACCGTGAGGGCCGCGGCCCGGGCGAAGGCGAAGTCGAGGACCTCGTCATCGCTTTCCTCCTGCCCACCTGGCCTGTCGAGATTGACTGGGCGGACTCCGACAACAAGGGGGGCGCTGGCCATGCTGGGCTGCATCCAGGCCTCCGGGACGACGATGGTCGGCACGGGTGACCAGCGGGCGACTGCCAGGGAGACGCTGCCCAACACGATGTGCTGGGTCGGTCGCATCGAGCGGCAGCCCACGACGACCGCGTCGGCCTGGGCAGCGGCATCGAGCAACGCCGTCACGGGCTCGCCTGCGACTTCGGTCCTCCTGACGTCGGCGAGAGTCAGCCGGGGGGCCAGGGCGCTGAGGTCGTGCGCACCGACCGGGTCCGGGGTGCTGGTCCCTTCCGGGTGCGCCGAGACCAGGGTCAGCGTGGTTCCGCCCCTCTCGGCCTCGGCAGCCGCCCAGACCAGCGCGCTGACGCTGCGGCCGCGACCGTCGAGGCCGACGACCACGCTCCGGGTGTGGGACGGCGCAGTGTCCTGGCTGTCACTGTGCTTGACCGGGTGTGGGGACGGGCTGGTGGGCGAGTTCACGGTCTCTCCTGACGCCGGGGGCAGATTGCTTCCTCTGATTGATCAAGCCTGCTCTCCA
>NZ_JANPEO010000065.1:0-1774 GCF_031422975.1 Nocardioides sp.
CTCGCCATCGAGGCGAACGAACCGTTCAGCGGGCGCCTGCTGCGGGTTCGGGCGCGGCGGACCCGTGGCAGCGAGACGCTGCGGCCCGAAGCCAGCACCACTCCCAGCATGGCCAGCATCAGCCCGAGGGCAACGGTGAACCATGGCAGGTGCTGCTGGAGACCGGCGGCGACCGGTGCCACCGCCAGCCCGAACACCGCGAAGACCCCCGCGAAGCCCAGCGTCATCGCCGCCGTCAGCCACAGTGCCCGTCCGACGGCGCGGGCGCGCGTGGGTGAATCGTCACCAACGATCAGCAGTGAGAGGTAGGCAGGGAGCAGCGCGAACCCACACGGGTTGACCGCCGCGAGCAGGCCCGCGCCCAGGGCGAGAGCGAGCAGGCCGTCGGGCACGTCAGCCGGCCAGGCCGGACACCAGATCCGCCAGCGCGGCGTCGTCGAGGTAGCCCTCGGACACCACGTCACTATCGGCATCGAGAACCACAAAGGTGCTCTGCTCCACGACCCCGAAGTGTCGCCACACGTCCCCGTCCGGGTCGAGGAGATGCGGAAGGTCGGCGGGTACGTCGCCAGCAAAGTCCTCGATCGCGGAGGCATCGTCGAGGCTGCCGACACCAACGAAGTTGACCTCGTCGCCGTACTCGTCGGCGAGCGCAGACACGACCTCGATCTGACCACGGCAGGTCGGGCACCACGGCGCCCAGAACCACAGCACCGCCGGCTTCCCCATCAGGCTGGCTCCCTCGAACGCACCACCGGCGACCGTGTTCGCCGAGAAGTCCAGGATCTTCGGCACCGCCACGGCCGGCTCCTGCGACCCCTCCGGGCTCGTCTCGGTCACCGCGGACCCCGACGACTCGACGCCTGCGGAATCGGACGCAGCGCCGTCAACAGCAGACGTAGGCTCGGGCGACTCGGCGCCGCACGCCGTCAGGATGACCGCGAGCACAGGCGCGACGACAAGACTCCGGGCAAGCAAACGAGGCGGCATTCCTTGACCCTAGTTGCCGCGTGCACGCCGGTCAGTCCTCAACCTTACGGACCCATGACGTCTGGCGGTTCGCGTCGCCGGACGGGTCCCAGCCATGGGTGGTCTCCATCGGGACGGACAGGGCGACGGGAGCACCCTGGCCGCGCGCTGCGTCCCGGGCACACGCTTGGCCAAGGCTCGGGCGACCGTCGCCCGGGAGCTGTGACCTGCGTCTCTCCTACCTCAGAAGACCAGAGCGACCAATCTCCTTTGCGTGCGGATCCGAATGCTTCATGACAGGCACCAATGATCTGCAACGCAAGGAAAAGTGTTTCCTCATGGCTACTCTCAACTCCACCCCGAAGCGCATCCTCGCCGGCATCGCCACCGCTGCTGTGCTCGTCGTCCCGCTCGCCGCATGCGGCAGCGAGAGTGACACCGGCACCAACTCGTCGTCCTCCTCCGCCCCGGCCCCCAAGCCGGTCGCGTCGATCGACGCCCTCAGCGGCGAGAGCACCGCGATCGCGCTCGACAAGGGCTTCACCGACGCCCTGACCGCGCTCAAGCTCACCCCCGGCGTCACGGGCACTGCCAAGCTGACCGACGGCTCCCTGGTCTTCCCGATCACCGGCGGCAACGTCTCGGTGTTCAAGCCCGGCTCGGTCCCCAACTACGTGGTCGGCCAGATCCAGCACGAGGGCTCCGGCCTCTCGCTCACCGCCGGAGGCACCACGGTCGAGCTGACGAACCTCAACGTCGACCCGGGCGTCTCCCGTGTCTACGGTGAGGTCACCGTCAACGGCAA
>NZ_JANPEO010000066.1:0-3449 GCF_031422975.1 Nocardioides sp.
CGGGCACCACCCGGCGAGGACGACAGGTGCTCCAGTGCGGCCACGTGGCCCGTGGCGAGGTCGAGGACGTGGATGTAGTCGCGCAGCGGCGTGCCGTCGGGGGTCGGGTAGTCGTCGCCGAAGACGGTCAGCGAGTCCCGACGACCGACCGCCACCTGCGCGATGTAGGGGGTCAGGTTGTTGGGGATGCCCGACGGGTCCTCGCCGATCTCGCCGGACTCGTGCGCCCCGACCGGGTTGAAGTAGCGCAGGATGCCGATCCGCCACGAGGAGTCGGCCGCGGCGACGTCGGACAGGATCTGCTCGATCATCACCTTGGTCCAGCCGTAGGGGTTGTTGGCACCCAGCGGCTGGTGATCCTCCTGATAGGGCACGGGCGCGTGGTCGCCGTACACCGTCGCGGAGGAGGAGAAGACCAGCTGGCGGGTCTCCGAGGCGGCCATCGCGCGCAGCAGCACGAGCGTCGACTCGAGGTTGTTGCCGTAGTAGTCGAGCGGCTGGGCCACGCTCTGCCCCACCGCCTTGTGCCCGGCGAAGTGGATCACCGCGTCGTAGCCGCCGTCGGCGAACAACGCCGTGACGGCCGGCTCGTCGCGCAGGTCCAGCTCATGGAGCGGCACGTCGCGCCCGCCGAGCTTCTCGACGCGGCGCAGCGCCTCGGGCGAGGAGTTGTCGAAGTTGTCGAGCACCTCGACGTCGTGACCGTGCCCGAGCAGCTCGAGAACCGTGTGCGAGCCGATGTAGCCGGCGCCGCCGGTGACCAGGATCTTCATGATGGGTCAGCCTACGGCGCCACCGGCTGCCACACTGTGCGCATGTCCACCGCCAGGCCCACCGCACTCATCACCGGCATCACCGGCCAGGACGGCCTCTACCTCGCGGAGCTGCTGCTCGCGAAGGGGTATGAGGTCCATGGCGTGATCCGCGGACAGAACAATCCGCGACGCGAGCTCGTCGAGCGCCTCGTCCCCGACGTCCGGCTGCACAACGGTGACCTGACCGACCTGTCCAGCCTGATGCGTGCGCTGCGCGACTCCCAGCCCGACGAGGTCTACAACCTGGGCGCGGTCAGCTTCGTCGCCTACTCCTGGGAGAACGCCTTCGTCACCAGCGACGTGACCGGCATGGGCGTCCTCAACCTCCTCGAGGCGGTCCGCCTGCACGCCGGCGACGACCCGGGATCCGTGCGTTTCTACCAGGCCTCGAGCTCGGAGATGTTCGGCAAGGTGCAGGAGACGCCGCAGCGCGAGAAGACCCTGCTCTGGCCGCGTTCGCCGTACGGCGTGAGCAAGGTCTACGGCCACTACATGACCATCAACTACCGCGAGTCCTACGGCATGCACGCCAGCTCCGGCATCCTCTTCAACCACGAGTCGCCGCGGCGCGGCGAGGAGTTCGTCACCCGCAAGGTCAGCAAGGCGGTCGCGGCGATCAAGCTCGGACTCCAAGAAGAGATCGTCATGGGCAACATCGACGCCCGCCGCGACTGGGGCTTCGCCGGCGACTACGTCGAGGCGATGTGGCGGATGCTGCAGCAGCCCGAGGCCGACGACTACGTCATCGCCACCGGAGAGACGCACACGATCGAGGAACTGCTGAGGATCGCGTTCGGCCACGTCGGCATCGACGACTGGCGCCGCTACGTCCGCCAGGACCCTGCCTTCATGCGACCGGCCGAGGTCGATGAGCTGATCGGCGACGCGAGCAAGGCGCACGAGGTGCTGGGCTGGAAGCCCACGGTCGGCTTCGAGGAGCTCGTCACGATGATGGTCGACGCCGACCTGGCCGCCCTCAAGGCAGGCTGGTGACCCCCACCGCCAACAGGGCGCTGGTCACCGGGATCGGCGGGCAGGACGGCAGCTACCTGGCCGAGCGGTTGCTGGCCGACGGCACCGAGGTGCACGCCCTCGTCCTGCGCGACGACGCCACCCCGCCGTACTGCCCGCCAGAGGTGACCCTGCATGTCGGCGACCTCGCCGACATCGCCGCCACTCGCCGGCTCGTGCTCGACCTGGCGCCCGACGAGGTCTACAACCTCGCGGCGATCAGCTCGGTGGCGCAGTCGTGGGACGAGCCCGACCTCACGGCCCAGGTCAACGGCCTCGCCGCGGTCGCCCTGATGGAGTCGGCCCGCCTGGTCGGCGACCACGTCCGCGTCATCCAGGCCTCCAGCGCGGAGATCTTCGGCGAGCCCGACCACTCCCCGCAGACCGAGCAGACGCCGGTGCGCCCGCTCAATCCGTACGGCGCAGCCAAGGCCTTCGCCCACCTGTCGGTCGCGGTCCAGCGCCACCGCGGGCTGCACGCCTCGAGCCTGGTGCTCTACAACCACGAGTCACCGAGGCGCCCGGACCGCTTCGTGACCCGCAAGATCACCTCCACCGTCGCCGCCATCGCCCGCGGCGAGGCCGGCGAGCTCACCCTCGGCAACCTCGAGGCCCGCCGCGACTGGGGCTGGGCGCCGGACTACGTCGATGCGATGGTCCGTGCCGCCCGGGCCGACGAGCCTGACGACTACGTCATCGCCACCGGCATCGGTCACACGGTCCGCGACTTCGTCGCGACGGCCTTCCGGCACGCCGGCATCACAGACTGGGAAGGGCTGGTGACCAGCGACCCCGCCCTGGCCCGCCCGGCCGACGCCACCGACCTCACCGGTGACGCGACGCACGCACGCGACACGCTCGGCTGGGCGCCCACCGTCGACTTCGACGCGGTGGTGGCGGCCATGGTCGCAGCCGACCTCTCGGCCTCCTAGCGACCGGCCTGCTCCTCCAGGAGCCCGAGCAGGTAGGCGCCGTACCCGCTCTTGACCAGAGGCTCGGCCCGATCGGCGAGCTCGGCGTCGGACAGGAAGCCCATCCGCCAGGCGACCTCCTCCGGGGCGCCGATCTTGAAGCCCTGGCGGCCCTCGATCGTGCGCACGAAGTTGCTGGCGTCGTTGAGGGAGTCGAACGTGCCGGTGTCGAGCCAGGCCGTGCCGCGGGGCAGCACCTCGACCTGGAGGTTGCCCTGCTCGAGGTAGATCCGGTTGAGGTCGGTGATCTCGAGCTCGCCGCGCGCCGACGGCTTGAGGTCGCGGGCGTGACCGATCACGTCGTTGTCGTAGAAGTAGAGGCCCGGCACCGCGAAGTGGCTCTTGGGGTGCTCCGGCTTCTCCTCCAGGGAGAGCGCCCGGCCCTCGGCGTCGAACTCGACGACGCCATAGGCCTTGGGGTCGGCCACGTGGTAGCCGAACACGGCCGCGCCCTTGAGCTCCTCGAACCGGCGCAGCCGGGTGCCGAGCCCGGTGCCGTAGAAGATGTTGTCGCCGAGCACGAGGCCCGAGGTCTCGTCGCCGATGTGGTCGGCACCGATGATGAAGGCCTGGGCCAGCCCGTCGGGACTCGGCTGCACCGCGAACGTGATGTTCACCCCGAACTGTGAGCCGTTGCCGAGAAGCCGGTGGA
>NZ_JANPEO010000067.1:0-5386 GCF_031422975.1 Nocardioides sp.
CGGTCAGCTCGAGCTGGCCCGGCTCGACGACTCGCGCACGGCACTGATGGAGGCCGAGGTGCGTGCCCTGCGCGCCCAGATAAGACCGCACTTCATCTACAACACGCTGGGCGCGATCGCCCGCGTCGTCCGCACCGATCCCGACCGGGCCCGCGAGCTGCTGCTGGAGTTCGCCGACTTCACGCGCTACTCGTTCCGCGCCCACGGCGACTACACGACACTCGCCGAGGAGCTCCGTTCCGTCGAGCGCTACCTCCTCCTGGAGCAGGCCCGCTTCGGCGATCGGCTCACGGTCACGCTGCGGATCGCGCCGGAGGTGCTGCCGGTCGCCGTACCCTTCCTGTGCATCCAGCCCCTCGTCGAGAACGCCGTCCGGCACGGCCTCGAGGCCAGCGCCGACAAGCAGGACGGGGTCGGTCGGCTCTCGATCACCGCCCGCGACCTCGACCAGGAGTGCGTCATCGAGGTCGAGGACGACGGCACCGGCGAGGATCCCGAGCGGGTCCGCCGCGCGCTGGCCGGAGACACCGAGATGGACTCCGTCGGCCTGGGCAATGTCGATGCTCGGCTGCGCAACGCGTTCGGCGACGACTACGGTCTGGTCGTCGAGACCGCCCCCGGCGCCGGCACGAAGGTCATCGTCCGGGTGCCCAAGTTCGCTCCCGGAGTCCAGGTATGACGCAACTGAACGTCCTCGTCATCGATGACGAGCGCCCCGCGCTCGACGAGCTCATGTTCCTGCTCGAGAGGGACCCGCGGGTGGGCACGATCCAGGGCTGCGACTCTGCCACCGAGGCGCTGCGCGTCCTCCAGGACCTCGCGGTCGACGCGGTCTTCCTCGACATCCAGATGCCCGGCCTCACCGGCCTCGACCTGGCGCAGGTGCTCTCCCGCTTCAAGGAGCCGCCGCCGATCGTGTTCGTGACCGCGCACGAGGAGCACGCCGTCGAGGCCTTCGACCTGCACGCCGTCGACTACGTCCTCAAGCCGGTGCGCGAGGAGCGCCTCGCCGAGGCCGTCCGACGCGTCATCGCGTCCACCGCTCCTTCGCCGAGTGGCGACACCCAGATCCCGGTGGAGCGCGGCGGCGTCACGCGCTTCATCTCTCGCAGCGATGTCACCCACGTGGAGGCCCAGGGCGACTACGCGCGACTCCACACCACCCAGGGCTCCCACCTGGTGCGTACGCCGCTGTCGACCCTGGCCGAGGACTGGGCCGACGCAGGCTTCGTCCGGATCCACCGCTCGCTGCTCGTGGCGTTGGCCCATGTCTCCGAGCTGCGCGTCGACTCCGGCCGGGTCAGCGTCGTGGTCGGGGGCCGCGAGCTGCCGGTCAGCAGGCGCCATACCCGCGAGCTGCGCGAGCTCCTGACCCGCGAGACTCGGTGACGTGAACGACATCCCGCGCGTCCGGGTCACCGGTCCGCCACGGCGTCGGGCCACCACGACCCACCGGTCGGGGACCCGGGAGATCGACGCGGGCACCGAGCTCGGCCGCGTCTACATGGAGTCGCTGCTGCGCGAGCAGCTGCGACTGGCGCTGCGAATCCTCGGCCTGCTCGCCCTCACGGTCGGGAGCCTGCCGCTCGCGTTCCACCTGATCCCGGGGCTCGGTGAGGTGCGGGTCGGGCCGCTCCCGCTGTCGTGGCTGCTGCTCGGGGTCCTCGTCTATCCCTGGCTGCTGACGCTCGGCTGGCTCTACATCCGGCGGTCGGAGGCCAACGAGCGCGACTTCGCGGCCCTCGTCGAGGAGGTGGAGCGGTGAGCCTTCCCCTCGACGTGAGCACCGACGTCGTGCCCGGCTCCGTCGCGGTCGTGCTGGTCACCATCGCCACCTTGGCGATCGGCACCTGGGGGCTGCGGTTCTCCCGCACCACCAGCGACTTCTTCGTCGCGTCCCGCACGGTCCGCCCCGGGCTCAACGCCAGCGCGATCGGCGGCGAGTACCTCTCTGCCGCGTCCTTCCTCGGCGTCGCCGGGCTCGTGCTCACCTTCGGCGCCGACATGCTCTGGTACCCCGTGGGGTGGACGGCCGGCTACCTCGTGCTGCTCGTGCTCGTGGCGGCCCCGTTGAGGCGCAGCGGCGCCTACACGCTGCCCGACTTCGCGGAGGCACGTCTCGGCTCCCGCGGCGTCCGGGCGCTCTGCTCGGTGCTGGTCGTCGGCATCGGCTGGCTCTACCTCCTGCCGCAGTTCCAGGGCGCTGGGCTGACCCTGCAGGCGGCCATCGGCGCACCCTCCTGGGTCGGGCCGCTCGTGGTGGCGCTCGTCGTGCTGATCAACGTCGGCTCCGGCGGCATGCGGAGCATCACCTTCGTGCAGGCGTTCCAGTACTGGCTCAAGCTCACCGCCCTGCTCCTGCCCGCCTGCGTGCTGCTCGCGGTCTGGGCCGGCGACGGCGCACCCGACCCGACGATCGGGGCGGGCGCCGGTGCCGACTTCTGGTCGCTGCCGCTCGGGGAGGGCGGCGGCCAGGGGCTCTACGTCACCTACTCGCTGATCGTCGCGACCTTCCTGGGCACCATGGGCCTGCCGCACGTGGTCGTGCGGTTCTACACCAACCCCGACGGTCGGGCCGCGCGGCGCACGACGCTCGTGGTGCTCGCCCTGCTGGGCCTGTTCTACCTGCTGCCTCCGGTGTACGGCGCCCTCGGCCGCATCTACGCCGCCGACCTCGCGACCGCAGGCTCCGACGTGCTCGTGCTCGAGCTCCCCCGGCTGATGGTCGACGGCCTGCTCGGCGAAGCCCTCACCGGCCTCGTCACCGCAGGCGCGTTCGCCGCGTTCCTGTCCACCTCGTCCGGGCTGTCCATCGCCGTCGCCGGGGTGCTGTCGCAGGACGTCACCGGACGGATCTTCGGCACCCATCGACTCTCCGGGGTCAGCGCCTTCCGGGTCGGCGCCGTGATCGCGGTGGTCGTGCCGGCCCTGTTCTCGATCGCCGGGCCCGACGTGGGTGTCGCCCGCACGGTGGGGCTGGCCTTCGCGGTCGCGGCCTCGACGTTCTGTCCGCTGCTCCTGCTCGGGATCTGGTGGCGCGGGCTGACGGCGGTCGGCGCGGTCGCCGGGCTGGCGGTCGGCGGACTCGGGTCCGGCCTCGCGGTGGGCTGGACCCTGGTCACCTCCGAGACCACGGGGTGGGTCGCCGTACTCCTCGGCCAGCCTGCGGCCTGGAGCGTGCCCGCGGCCCTGGCCACGATGGTCGTCGTCAGCCGGGCGACACGCGACCAGGTGCCGGCGCACGCAGGTCGGTTCATGGTCCGGCTCCACACCCCCGAGGCCGTGGACGTCGAACGCTGACAGGAGCCGCCCTACAGTTGGCCGCGTGACTGTCGCCGACATCGCCGTCATCGGCGGCACCGGGTTCTACTCGTTCCTGGACAACCCCACCGAGCATGTCGTGCCGACGCCGTACGGCGATCCGTCGGCGCCCATCGCGGTCGGCACCGTCGCCGGGCGCCGCGTCGCGTTCGTCCCGCGGCACGGCCGGCACCATGAGCACCCACCGCATGCCATCAACTACCGCGCCAACGCCTGGGCGCTCCGGTCCCTCGGTGTCCGCCAGGTGCTGGCTCCCTGCGCGGTCGGCGGGCTGCGCGACTCCGTCGCCCCGGGCGACCTCGTCGTCCCGGACCAGCTGGTCGACCGGACGGTGCGCCGGGTCGGCTCGTTCGTGGAGACCGGCGCGATCCACCTGCCGTTCGCCGACCCCTATTGCCCCGGGGTCGCGCACACCCTGGCCGGAGCCGACCCGAGTGTGCACGCCGGCGGCACGATGGTGGTGATCGAGGGGCCGCGCTTCTCGACCCGTGCGGAGTCGCGCGACTACGCCGCCCGCGGCTGGGACCTGATCAACATGACCGGTGCACCCGAGGCGGCGCTGGCTCGCGAGCTCGGCATGTGCTACGCCCCGCTGGCGTTGGTGACCGACCTCGATGCAGGGGCGGAGACCGGCGAGGGTGTCGACCAGGACGAGGTGTTCGCGCTGTTCCGCGCCAACCTCGGGCGGCTGACCGGTCTCCTCGAACACGCGATCGCGCACCTGCCCGACCCGCAGGGCTGCACCTGCTCGACGTGGGCGGACGGTCTCGAGCTGACCTACGACGTGCCCGGCCGATGAGGGTCCTGCTGACCGGTGCCGCCGGCTTCATCGGCACCGCGACCGCCGCCGCTCTGGACGCGGCCGGGCACGAGGTGGTCAGGCTCGACCTGATGCTGCCGCAGGCGCACGGCGCCAGCGAACCGCCACCCGGGGTCCACCGGCACGACGTCCGGACCCCCCACCAGTGGGCCCCCCTGCTGACCGGCGTCGACGCGGTGTGCCACCTCGCGGCGGTCGTCGGAGCCGGCGTCACCGTTGCCGACCTGCCCGTCTATGCCTCCCACAACGACCTCGGCACGGCGGCGGTGCTGGCCGCCATGCACGCCGCCGGCGTGAGCCGGCTCGTGCTCGCGTCCTCGATGGTCGTCTACGGCGAGGGTCACTACACCTGCCCCCGCCACGGCGCGCAACAGCCGCCGACCCGACCGGTGGCGGCTCTCGAGGCCGGGGACTTCGAGACCCACTGCCCCGTGTGCGCCAGCCCGCTGGACTGGACGACCGTGGACGAGGACGCCCGCTGCGAGCCTCGCAGCGCCTACGCCGTCAGCAAGCTCGCGCAGGAGCTGTACGCCGCAGCGTGGGCGCGGCAGGGCGGCGGCTCGGTCACGGCGCTGCGCTACCACAACGTCTACGGGCCGGGCATGCCACGAGACACGCCCTACTCCGGGGTCGCCGCGATCTTCCGGTCGTCCCTCGAGGCCGGGCAGCCGCCGAGGGTGTACGAGGACGGCGGTCAGATGCGCGACTTCGTGCACGTCGCCGATGTCGCACGCGCCAACCTGCTCGCCCTGGAGTCGGTGGTGGACGCGGAGCCGGAGCGGTGTGCGGCGTACAACGTCTGCTCCGGGCGTCCGCTCAGCATCCTCGACGTCGCCCGACGCGTCGCCGAGGGCACCGGGCAGCCGCTGGAGCCGCTGGTGACGGGCCAGTTCCGCCTGGGGGACGTGCGCCATGTCGTGGCCGCCCCCGACCTGGCCCGCGCCGAGCTCGGCTTCACCGCCGAGGTCTCTCCGGACGAGGGCCTGCGCGCCTTCGCGACCGCGCCGCTGCGAGCCTGACCGACGCGGTCACCAGGTGGTGAAGAGCAGGTGCTCGACCGCCAGCGCCGTGGCGACCTGGAGGGTCAGTGCCCACCGCTGCAGACGTGACGGGAGCAGGGTCAGCGAGAGGGTCAGCCACGGGATGAACGGCAACCAGATCCGCTCCACCTCGGCCTTGGACAGCCGGGTGAGGTCCGCGACCACGATCGCGAGGCCGGCGGCGGCGACCAGGATCAGCACCGGA
>NZ_JANPEO010000068.1:0-5307 GCF_031422975.1 Nocardioides sp.
GGTCGGGGGCCGAGATCGGTGACCGCGAGGAGCACCGCCACCAGGGTCGGCATGGCGTCGATCAGCGCGATCGTGGCCCAGGTGCGTCGATTGCGGAACATCTTCGACAGCTCGCCCCGGATCACGCGGTCACCCCGTCGACCCCGAACCGGTCGGTCCCGGAGGTCGTGGCAGCCATCACGACATCCTCCAGGCGCCGATGCTCCGGAGCCAGGCGGGTCACCCGCACGCCGGCAGCGACGAGGCGGGCGTTCAGCTGCGCCACGTCGGGGGCGCGGACGATCAACCGTCCAGCACACCCACGCGCGTGCACATCTGCTCGATCTCGCCGAGCAGGTGGCTGGACAAGAAGACCGTGGTGCCCGCCCGGTTGAGGTCGAGCAGCAGCCGGCGGATCTCGTTGATGCCCTGGGGATCGAGTCCGTTGGTGGGCTCGTCGAGGACCAGCAGGCGCGGCTGGCGGAGCAGGGCCATCGCGAGACCGAGCCGTTGACGCATCCCCAGGGAGTAGACGCGGACCGGCCGCGCGTCGACCCTCGCCAGCCCCACCCGCTCCAGTGCCTCCTCGATCCGTCGGGTCCGCGACCTGCGCCCCCCTCCGGGCCCGACGGCGTCGAAGAGTGCGAGGTTGGCGCGCCCGGACAGATGCGGGTACGCCGCCGGCCCCTCCACCAGGGCGCCGACCTGCGGCAGCACGTCGGGGGCGGCAGCCGGCATCGTCTCGCCGAGCACCTCGATCCGACCTGAGGTGGCCGGGACAAGGCCGAGGAGCAGCCGCACGGTGGTGGTCTTGCCCGAGCCGGTGGCGCCGAGGAACCCGTAGACGTCGCCCTCACGGACGTCGAGGTCGACGGCGTCGACGGCACGCTCCAGGGCGTCGCGGGTGAGGGTGCCGGCGAGCAGCCAGCCGCTGTCCCCGCGGGACCCGGTGAGCAGCACGCCGAGCGGCCCGAGTGCGACGACGGTCCGGTCCTGGTCCTGCTCGACTCCCGGCGTGATCGCCATCTGGGTCCGGAGCGCATCCGCCTCGCGGTCCCGGAGCGGGATCGCGATCAGCTGGGTCGTCCCCTGGCCGTACACGCCCACTGCCCGGTCGGAGGAGGCGGTCTTCTGCAGCCCGACCACGACACGGGGCGGGAGGACCGGCGCGTACTGGTTGGCCGCGTCCGCGATGTCCAGCTCATCGTCGTACTCGACATCGGTGCCGGCTGCGGCCTCGAAGCTGCTGACGTCGGTGGGACGTTCGGTGGAGAAGCCGGTGAATCGACTCGTGAGAGCGGGCGAGGCTGCGCCTCGGGCGTACACCTCCACCAGCAGGGGGACGCCGGAGTCGCCGTCCGCCCACAGGTCCACGTGGTCGATGCTGGACAAGGGGGACCGGGTCCGCACCCGCAGCCCCGGGGCGCTCCTGCCGGCCAGCCGACGCGCCGGGGGCACCAGGTCGCCGGGGCGCGGCAGCCGGACGTCCGGATCGCGGCTGAGGGTGGCCTCGGCGCGCTCATAGTTCCACTCCAGCGTGGTCGCGCCGTCCCGGAAGAGGTCCACCTCCCCGGTGACCAGCAACCGGTCGACCCGCCAGTGCTCCGCGTCGCGCCACCACACACGCAACCGCGTCCGCTCCCCGAACAGCGCCGCGATGCTGCTGAACCTGTCCGCGTCGGGAAGTTGGAGAGTGCCCTCTGTCTCCACCTGTCCCGACCATGACCCGCTGAGGGAGTCGCGCGCGTGCTGCAGCAGGGTCGACGCACTCACGCCCTCGTCTCCGGCTGGCAGCGATCGGACGGCCACGGGGCCGCCAGGAGCACCGCCGCGACGAGCGCGACCAAGCACCAGCGCCGCACCCGGGTCATGGCGTTGAAGGCTACGCCGCCGCACGCGCCCGCGGGGAGCCGTTTGGTCTCAGAGGTGTGCCAGCGCGCCGCTCAGGACCGAACGCAGCCGCTGCTCGATGTCGTCGAACTCGGGCTGGCCGATGATCAGCGGCGGCGCCAGCTGGATGACCGGGTCTCCGCGGTCGTCGGCACGGCAGTAGAGACCGGCCTCCCACAGGGCGTGGGAGAGGTAGCCCCGCAGCAGGCGCTCGGACTCGGCGTCGTCGAACGTCTCCTTGGTGTCACGGTCCTTGACCAGCTCGATGCCGTAGAAGTAGCCGTGCCCGCGCACGTCGCCGACGATCGGGAGGTCGAGCAACTTCTCCAGGGTGCTGCGGAAGCCCGGTGCGTTCTCCTGGACGTGGGCGATGATTCCCTCGCGCTCCATGATGTCGAGGTTGGCCATCGCCACCGCCGCTGAGACCGGGTGGCCGCCGAACGTGTAGCCGTGGGCGAAGGCGTTGGTGCCGTCCTTGAAGGGCTCGAAGAGCCGGTCGGTGGCGATCATCGCGCCGATCGGGGAGTAGCCCGACGTCATCCCCTTGGCGCAGGTGATGATGTCGGGTTCGTAGCCGAACTCGGCGCAACCGAACATCTCACCGACCCGACCGAAGGCACAGATGACCTCGTCGGAGACCAGCAGGACGTCGTACTGGTCACAGATCTCGCGCACCCGCTCGAAGTAACCGGGGGGCGGCGGGAAGCAGCCGCCGGCGTTCTGGACCGGCTCGAGGAAGACGGCCGCGACCGTGTCGGGCCCCTCGAACTCGATCGCCTCGGCGATCCGGTCGGCGGCCCAGCGGCCGAAGGCCTTCTCGTCGTCGCCGAGGTAGTCGGGGCGGCGGTAGAAGTTGGTGTTGGGCACCTTGTGCGCACCGGGGACCAGCGGCTCGAACATCTCCTTGAGCCCCGGGATGCCGGTGATGGACAGGGCACCCTGCGGGGTGCCGTGGTAGGCCACGGCGCGGGAGATCACCTTGTGCTTGTTGGGCTTGCCGGTGAGCTTGAAGTACTGCTTGGCCAGCTTCCAGGCCGACTCGACGGCCTCCCCGCCGCCGGTGGTGAAGAAGACCCGGTTGAGGTCGCCGGGGGCCATCGCGGCCAGCCGGTCGGCCAGCTCGATGGCGCGCGGGTGGGCGAAGGACCAGATCGGGAAGAAGGCCAGTTCGCGCGCCTGCTTGGCCGCAGCCTCGGCCAGCTCCTCGCGTCCGTGCCCGACCTGGACGACGAAGAGCCCGGACAGCCCGTCTATGTACTCGCGGCCGTGGCTGTCCCAGATCTTGTGGCCCTCGCCCTTCACGATGAGCGGCATCTCGCCGCCCTTCTCGTAGGTCGAGTGCCGGGTGAAGTGCAACCACAGGTGGTCGCGGCCGGCCGACTGGTAGTCGAAGTTCTTGTCGAGGCTCATCGGGTTCCCCAGTTGTAGTGCTGCTTGTTGAGCTTGAGGTAGACGAACGTCTCGGTGGAGACGACCCCCTTCAGCTCCCGGATTTGTCGAATGACGTCGAGCAGGTGCGGGTCGTCCTCGCAGACGACCTCGACCAGGAGGTCGAAGCTGCCGGCGGTGGTGACCACGTAGTCGATCTCGCGGAGGTCGGCGAGGAGGTCGCCGACCACGAGCGGGTCGCCGTCGGTGCGGATGCCGATCATGGCCTGCCGGGTGAACCCGACCTGGGTGGGGTCGGTGACCGCGACGACCTGCATGACCTCGGAGTCGAGCAGCTTCTGGACCCGCGCCCGCGCGGTCGCCTCGGACAGGCCGACGGCCTTCGCGATGGCGGCATACGAGGCACGACCGTCCTCCTGCAGGAGCTCGATGATCCGCTTGGCGGTGTCGTCGAGCCGCGTCGGCCCCTCACTCATAGGCCCCATGGTGAGGTCGTGGATGCAGAACTGCAAGTGCTCGGCCAAAGAATCCGTGCTTTTTGGTCTCAATTTATGCGCTTCCCGCAGTTTTGTGACCATCAACTATGGAGATACCGGCGAAATCGTCCTACTCTCCCCTCACGGCACCTGAATCCGGAGGACGTCCATGACCAGCCCACGCAGTCTGCGCAACTTCATCGGCGGCACCTACGTCGACGCCAGCACGGGACACTCGACGGAGGTGATCAACCCGGCCACCGGACAGGTCGTGGCGCACGCGCCGCTCAGCGGGACCGATGACGTCGACGCCGCCTACGACGCGGCCGGGCGCGCCTTCGGCGAGTGGGGTCGCACGACGCCCAGCGAGCGCCAGAAGGCCCTGCTGGACTTCGCCGACGCCATCGAGCGCCGCGCCGACGACTTCGTGCACCTCGAGGCGGAGAACACCGGCAAGCCGCACGCCCTCACGGCGAGCGAGGAGGTGCCGCCGATGGTCGACCAGCTCCGCTTCTTCGCCGGCGCCGCCCGCGTGCTGGAGGGCCGCGCCGCCGGGGAGTACATGGCCGGGCACACCTCCTGGGTACGCCGCGAGCCGATCGGCGTGATCGGCCAGGTGACCCCGTGGAACTACCCCATGATGATGGCCATGTGGAAGATCGCGCCCGCCCTGGCGGCCGGCAACACGATCGTCCTCAAGCCGAGCGACACCACCCCGGAGACCACGCTGCTGATGGCCGAGATCGCCTCGGAGTTCCTGCCGGCCGGCACCTTCAACGTGGTGACGGGCGACCGCGACACCGGCCGCCTCGTCGTCGAGCACGCCTCTCCCGCCATGGTCGCCATCACCGGCTCGGTGCGGGCTGGTGCGGAGGTCGCGCTGAGCGCTGCCCCGAACATCAAGCGTGTCCATCTCGAGCTGGGGGGCAAGGCCCCGGTCATCGTCTTCGACGACGCCGACCTCGAGGCCGCCGTCGAGGGCATCGCGACGGCGGGCTACTTCAACGCAGGCCAGGACTGCACGGCCGCCACGCGCGTGCTGGCCGGTCCCCGCATCCACGGTGCCTTCGTGGAGGCCCTGGCCGACTACGCCCGCACCCAAGCGGTCGTCGGGCTCCCCGACAACGACGACGCGCTGCTCGGGCCGGTGAACAACGCCCTCCAGCTTGCGCGGGTCACCGGCTTCATCGAGCGTCTGCCCGGCCACGCAACCGTCTCGGCCGGCGGCAACCGGCTCAGCGAGCTGGGCGAGGGCTTCTTCCTCGAGCCGACCGTGATCTCCGGGCTGCGCCAGGACGACGAGGCCGTCCAGCAGGAGATCTTCGGTCCGGTCATCACCGTGCAGCAGTTCGACGACGAGGCTCAGGCGCTCGCGTGGGCCAACGGTGTCGACTACGGGCTGGCCTCCTCGGTGTGGACCAAGGACTTCGGGCGGGCGATGCGGATGTCGGCCGCGCTCGACTTCGGGTGCGTCTGGATCAACACCCACATCCCGATCGTGGCGGAGATGCCGCACGGCGGCTTCAAGAAGTCGGGCTACGGCAAGGATCTCTCGATGTACAGATTCGAGGAC
>NZ_JANPEO010000069.1:0-4430 GCF_031422975.1 Nocardioides sp.
CCCACCCGAGCTCGTCGAGGACCGCCACGATGTCGCCGACTGCCTCCGCGACGGTGAACGCGCCCACGGTGGTCGAGGGCGCCAGCCCGCGCTGCTGGAAGGTTGCGACCCGGTGACGCGCAGCGACTTCCTCCACCACTCCGTTGAGATAGTCGAAGTTCAGGGCGGGCCCGCCGTGCAGGGCCAGTACCGGGGGGCCCTGCCCGGCGACCCAGCCCGCGATTGCACCCGACCCCGTGGTGGCCTTGAACGACGTGTGCTCCATCCATGGAGACTAGGCCAGAAGGCGGGCTGCGTCCCGGCGCTCCACACCGTCATCCCGGCCGGGCGCATATCGTTCGATCAGCGCTCGCGCACGAGGTCGTACAGGGGAACCGGATTCTGCGCGAGAGCACGGAGGGTCGTCGGTCATTTCGACTGGCCCTGTTTCTCCAGGACTGCCTTGCCTTCAGGCGACGGCCCGACTCGTGCCCACCGATTCGACCAGATCGGCGCCGGCGCGGGCGCCCGACGTTGTGCGGATGGCGGCGCCCAGCCGGGCGGCAGCAGCCCGATGCGGACCCTCGCCGATCAGCTCATCCACGACGGCCGCGATCGCGGCGGGCTTGGCGGACTTGGACAGGAGCCGGCCAGCGCCGGCGTCGACCAACGACTGGCCGACCATCTTCTGATCGAGCATCGGGTGCATCGGCATGACGAGCACCGGGAGGTCATGGGCCAGGGCGACCATCGTGGTCGCGTGGCCACCGTGCCCGATCACCATCGACACCGACGGCAGCAGCTCGGTGTGCGGGACGAACCCGCGGAGCTCGACGTTCGGTGGAGAGGCCAGATTCTCGATGCCGATCGAGGGCCCCACGGTGGCGATGCCCCGCACGTCGAGAGTGCCGAGCGCGTCGAGGATGTTCTGCATCGCTCGAGCCTGGCCCGGGAAGTTGACCGTGCTGAGACTGACAAGCACGGTTGGCTCCGAGGGCGCGGCCGCAACACCCGTCACCACGGGTCCCGTGAAGTGCAGGTTGCCAGGTCGCGGGCCGCCGCCGGTGGGATCAAGGTCCTGCAGGCACGCGACCAGCCGGGCGGCCGCACCGTTCAGCAATCTTCGCGCAGGGATGCGCTTGACCGCCATGCCGATGCCCATGGGGCCGCGCAGCCACCTGCGGACCAGATACGCGTCGTACATGTGCTCCAGCACCACGTATGGCAGTGCCTCGGCCGCGACCGCCTGCATCGCGCCGAACAGGATGCAGTCGATGACCACGAGGTCAGCGGGCTCGCGACGAATCTCCTCAACGACGTCGCGACCCATCGCCCGGTCACCGAACACGCCGACGTAGTCGAGGGGCGTGCTGTTGTCGGTTGCCCTGAACATGCGGGCGGTGCGGAACGCCGTGAAGTCGAGGCCCATGCCCTTCACCTGCGCGTGTTGGACGGGGTGCCCCATCACCCGGACGCGGTGGCCACGCTGCTGCAGCTCGGCGGCGATGCCGAGCGCGGGAGGAACGTTGCCGCCACCGTCCCACGTGACGAAGAGGAGGTTGCTCATGACGAATCTCCTTCTTCCCGGGCGCCTTCGAGGAGCGCCGTCGCCATTCGATGGATGAGTTGTTCGGTCCGTGCCCGCGAATAGCGGCGGTCGAGGCGCAGCAGCTTCCAGGTGTAGACATCGGTCGCGACGACGAGCAGGTCGATGAGTGGGTCGCGTGGGCCGGCGAACGGCGCGAAGACGTCCCTCACCCACGTGCGGTGCATGGCCCGGCCGCGACGGGTCAGCTCGGCGACCTGCGGATCCGCCGACTCCTGGGCGAGCATTTGGAGCGCCGTCCGTCCACGGTCCTCGTAGTGTCCGACGATCACAGCAACTGCTGCGTCGACATCACCGACGGGGGCGTGGCGCTCCTCGGTCACGGTGGCGATCGCGTGGTCCATGGTCGCTTCGATCAGTCCGGCACGACTCTTGAAATGCCGCAGGATGGTCTGGACGCTGACGTCAGCTGCGACCGCGACGTCGTCGAGCGAGATGTCAGGAAACATCCGCTCACGCCCGAGGTCGAAAAGCGCCTCGATGATCCTCCGCCGGGTTTCAGCGACGGCCTCAGCGCGAACGCCCATCGTGTAGGAGCGAGTCGTTTTCATGGTACTCGACGTTGACACGAATCTATTTTGAAGTCAATGGGCACTTTCGCGAAACGCCACCACTGTCACAGAGGGCTTTGACACCTGGCGGCAGAGCGCAGGCCACGCTTCTTCGGACGACGTACGAGCATGCCGGCGATCCATGTGTTCTGGAAGGTGTGTCCTTTCGCCGCGAGCCGGACACAGCTGGCCGCTGAGCGTCGATCCCGGCAGCTGGAGTTCGCGCGGGACCTCTTACTCGACGAATCCGGCAGGCGAGGCCGAACACCAAGTGGGTAGACAGACGCTCTTGGGGTGGCGCTTCCGGCGGCGCGAGAGCAGGCTTCGTTGGATATGCTCGTTGTCGTCTGAGGTGCCCCTCTCGAGAAGGATGAGTCATGGGCTTTGTCCCTGTATGGGCGGCACTCGTCGTCGCCATGATCGCCGCTGCCGCCGCCCTCTGGATCGCCGCCGTGGTGAGCATCGCGCGCTCAGAGCAGTCGAGCGACCGGCTGGGAATAGTGCCTTGGCTGATCCTGGTCACCTTCGCGCCCCTGGTCGGCCCGATCCTGTGGTTTGCCGTGGGAAGTCGGCACTCGCTGCCTGTCTGACGCTGCTGCCCCGGAGCCGCAATCGCAGCTGGCCGCCGGTGCGGCCGGTCTACATCGAGCCCACAGTTTGTCCGCCCAGCGGATGCGCGCAATGGTGAAGGGGACACAACCTCCATTCGGAAGGAGAGCCATGCTTGCTCTCACCGAGAACATGACCGACATCGTCAAGAAGCTCGCAGAGGAAGTGCCGGAGATCTCTGGCCTACGTATCGCTGCCGAGGCAGACGGGCAGTCCCTGTCGGTCAGCCCCGCGGATCACGCCGAACAGGATGACCAGATGATCGAGCAGGACGGCGCCATCATCTACGTCGATGGGCCGGCCTCCGAGCTCCTTGCCGACAAGATCTTGGACGGTGGCGTGGACGAGGTGGGCAACATCCACTTCGCGCTTGGCCAGCAGGCCTGACCGACAGCGTCAATGGAGTCCTGGGTCCTCGGTTGGGCTCAGGACTCCAGTCATGTATGGGTCAGCCCGCGAGCCTCGGTGATCCCCGGCTTCGTGCTGCCCGGGCGCGTTGGTCGTCCGGACGCCGTACGCCGCCAGCAGCGCCTCGCCCGTGTCAGCAGGCGTCGCAGGCAATGCCGTACTTGACGACCACACTTGGGCCCAGACGTACCCGACCTCAACGCCTTGGCCATCGTCACCGTTCGGGGCAGTTATGACCGATGAGTGGACCGCGGATCGCAGGGGTGAATGCGTGAGTCCTGGACTGTGGTCGTCTACGGGCGAACGGCGGGTATTGTGACGGGGCCGGTCGCAGCCATGCTGCCCTGCCGTTGGTTCTCTCAGCAGAGGTGGGCCTTTGATTTCGGGGGTCCGGATCTGAGGGTAGTTGGCCGTGCGAGACCCTGACCAGGACGCGGGCGAGGACTCCCTCCAGGATGACGGCTTGAGCTCCGTGATGATTCCTTCCTCGCGCGATGCCGCCATCGCACCCGCCGTCGAGGTCGACCCCGAGCGTCGGGCGGCCGCCGCCGCGGTGGTCGCTGAAGCCGTGGCCGTGGCGTTGGAGGCGACGGCCGCCGAGGCAGCTGCGGCGGTGCTCGTGACGACAGCGGCCGTGACCGAGGCAGCTGGTCGAGCCGCCGACACTGCGGAGAGCGCCAGGCGGGCACGAGCGTTCGCGGCGGATGCGGCGGCGCAGTCCGTGGCCTACGAGGCGGAGCGAACGGCCGCGCGCGTGCGAGTACGCGCCGATCTGGCCGCGGCACAGGTGCAGCGGGCCGCCTCGCTGGCTGCCGATGAGCTTGCCCATTGCAAGACGGATGGCACCGCGCTCGACACGCAGCGCATGGCCGAACTTCTCGCGGCCACCGTCAGTGCCGCGGCTGACGCAGCCGCCCAGGACACCACGCGGGCAGCCAACGCCGTCGCTCACGCTGCCACCGTCGCCGCAGCCCTCGTCAGGCAGACGGTCGCAGCTGCTGAGCAGGTCGCCGAAACCGAAGTGACCGCCACCGCTGATGATCAACGGGAACTGGCCACCGCAACAGCCGCGGCGGTGGCGCTCGAGACAGATGCCCGTGCGGTCGGCGTCGCGATCGCGGCCCGAGAAGCGGCCGCGGCGCTCTACATGTCCGAGATCGCCGCCGAGCTCAGTCACGACCTGCGCGTACCCCTGAGCTCGATCATCGCGAGCGTGGAGATGCTCGAGGACGAGCTGAGGGGTCACTCCAACCAGACTGTCTCCGCGCTGTTGGGCC
>NZ_JANPEO010000070.1:0-20977 GCF_031422975.1 Nocardioides sp.
CATTGCGCCGCAGGATCTGCATCGTCGCGGCGGCCATCCGGTCGGTTTCGCCCGACACCAGCAGCTCGGAGTCGGTCATCAGCAGCCGATCGGCGAGCACGTCGAGGAAGACGGTCAGCTCGTTGGTGGCGAAGTGCGGGGACTGGGCGAGGATGCCGATCGCGTCGGCGCCATGGGCGATGGCGTGCGCCCAGCCCTTGCCGGGCACGAAGCCGCGGACGTCCTTCTCCCGGAGGTACCAGGAGGCCACCCGGTCGCCCCAGTCGAAGACCCGCCCGCTCGGGAGCAGCAGCTTCTGGTTGTCGCGTGCCAGGCACTCGGCCAGCGCCAGCACGGAGAAACTGCGCCGGAAGACCGAGTCGGTGCCGACCTCCCCGAGGCCGACGGTGAGACCTGCTGCCATGCCGTCACCGAGGCCGGGGAGCAGGTCGTCGTAGACCCCGCGGTCGATCCAGGTGGACAACGCGGGATAGGCGGTGCCGTCGCGCTGCTCGGGATCCGGGGAGCCCAGCATCGTGGTCAGCTCGGCCGTCAGGTCGTCCAGAGGACGGTCATCGGGCACCGCGAGACCCTTAGAAAGGATCTCCTGCCAGTACCGAGTGGCCATGGCGTCATCCTGCCAGTCGATCCGCTGTGGGGCGAACCGGGGTGATCCTGATCCCGGCCGGCCCCCGGGCCTAGGCTGTGGCGGTGCCGTCTCTCCTCGAGCTCGTCCGAGCACACACCGAACTCGACGACGACGACGTCGCCTGGCTGCACCTGCTCATGGCCGACTGGCAGATCATCGCCGACCTCTCGTTCGCCGACCTCGTCATGTGGTTGCCGGATCGTGGGGGCCGCGGCTTCTGGGCGGGTGGGCAGATGCGGCCCACGACCGGTCCGACGTCGTTGACCGACGATGTCGTCGGCACGTTCGTGCCTGTGGGGCGGCGGCGGATGCTGGACGAGGCCTACGAGCACGGGCGCCTCGTGCGCGAGGGCGATCCGGAGTGGCGCGACGACGTGCCGGTCCGGGTCGAGGTGATTCCCGTGCGCCGGTCGGGCCGGATCATCGCCGTGGTGGCCCGCAACACCAACCTGCTCGGCGTACGCACTCCGAGCCGACTCGAGCTGTCCTACATGCAGACGGCCGCCGAGCTCACCCAGATGATCGCCGGCGGCTGGTTCCCGCCGTCCGGACAGCGCAGTGACCACGCGGACTCACCCCGGGTCGGCGACGGCTTCCTGCGCCTCGACGCGGCCGGCAAGGTCGCCTACGCCAGTCCCAACGCCCTCTCGGTCTATCGGCGCCTCGGGCTGCACGGCGACCTCACCAATCTCGTGCTCGCCGACCTGACCCGCGAGCTCGTGCCACCTCGTCGTCGGCCCGACGAGGAGTCGCTCAGCGCGGTGCTCGGCGGGCGGGCCGACCGGGACACCGAGATCGCCACCGACGAGGTGGCCCTGATCGTGCGCAGCATCCCGTTGCGGCCGCACGGCGAGCGCATCGGCGCCGTCATCTTGCTGCGTGACGTCACCGACCTGCGCCGACGTGATCGGGAGCTGGTCACCAAGGACGCCACCATCCGCGAGATCCACCACCGCGTGAAGAACAACCTGCAGACCGTGGCCGCCCTGCTCCGGCTGCAGGCGCGTCGGATCGATCAGCCCGAGGCCAAGGCGGCGCTCGAGGAGGCCGTACGTCGTGTGGGTTCGATCGCGATCGTGCACGAGACGCTCAGCCAGGCGGTCGAGGAGAACGTCGAGTTCGACGACATCGCGGATCGACTCGGGCGGATGGTGACCGACGTCAGCGCCGTGAGCGGCCGGGTGCGGGTGCTGCGCGACGGTTCCTTCGGAGTGCTCCCGTCCGAGACCGCGACGGCGCTGGCCATGGTGCTGACCGAGATCTTGCAGAACGCCGTGGAGCACGGCTATCCGGGGCTGGCCGACACCGTCGAGCCTGACCCGGCCCGCGAGGGCAGGATCCTGGTCAGCGTGCGCCGCATCGTCGGCCGGCTCCATCTCGCCGTGCAGGACGACGGTGTGGGGCTGCCGAGCGACTTCGACCCCGACGCAGCGAGCAGCCTGGGTCTCTCGATCGTGCGCACCCTCGTCGAGTCGGAGCTCGGCGGGATGATCGAGATGGGTCCATCCCCCCACGCACGAGGCACCCGGGTCCAGGTCGACGTTCCCCTGGACTGATGCCCGCGCGGGTGATCCTCAGGCGGTGCGGACGCGGGCGCGGGCGTTGCGACGCTTGAGCGAGCGGCGCTCGTCCTCGCTCAGGCCGCCCCAGACGCCGTGGTCCTGTCCAGCCTCCAGCGCCCACGAGAGGCACTGTTCGCGCACCTCGCAGCGTCGGCACACCTGCTTGGCCTCCTCTATCTGGAGGATGGCAGGACCGGTGTTGCCGATCGGGAAGAACAGCTCCGGGTCCTCGTCGAGGCAGGCAGAGCGCGAGCGCCAATCCATGGAGTGGGGGTTCCTCTTTCATCATCTGCAGGCTGTGTGCGGGCGGTCAGCGGAGCCCGGGCGGTCGTGTTCAGGGCACGAAAACGTGAACCGATTCACGAGCGCGTGCCCAGCGTGGCAAGAAGTGGATCGATAAACAAGCCCTGTCAGGGTCACTTCCGTCACAAAGTCACTACATCGCCCGCTCGGGCACGCTCACATCGTGCCGCATAGGCTGCCCGGGTGAACAGCGAGATTTCCTCCCCCACGCCACCGCCGCTGGTGACTGCGGCATCCGTGACGGTTGTGGAGGGCCTGGTTCTCCTCCTTCTGGCCGTGCTGGAGATCGCCAGCCTCACCGGTGGCCGGTTGACGATGGGGCTGACCACTGCGGTGTTCTTCGGGGCCTTCGGGGTGCTGCTGATGGTGTGCGGCCGGCTGATCACCCGTGGGCACACCTGGGTCAGGGGGCCGATCCTGCTCGCGCAACTGATGGCCCTCGCGATGGCGTGGAACCTGCGCGGCGGCGAGACGACGATCGTGTCCGCGGCGATCGCCGTGGTCGCACTGATCGTCATCGCCGGCATGCTGCATCCTGCCAGCATCGAGGCGCTCAACCACGCCGACGGTGCCTGAGAGTCCTACTCCTGCTCGAGCGACGTCCGCAGTTGCGTGAGGGTCTTGGTCAGCAGTCGCGACACGTGCATCTGCGAGACACCGATCTCCTCGGCGATCTGCGACTGCGTCATGTTCTTGAAGAACCGCAGGAGCAGGATCCGCTTCTCCCGCGGGTCGAGGCCCTCGAGGAGCGGCTTGATCGACTCGCGGATCTCGACGTGCTCGAGGTTGTGGTCGTCGACACCGAGGGTGTCCAGCAGGCTCGGCGGGCCGTCGTCGGAGCTGTCGCCACCGGCATCGAGGCTCAGCGTGGAGTAGGCGTTGCTGGACTCCATCCCCTCGATGATCTCCTCCACGGTGCAGCCGATGAGCTCGCCCAGCTCTCGGGGTGTGGGGGAGCGGCCCAGCTTCTGCGTCAGCTCCGCGGTGGCCGCGGTGATCTGCATGCGGAGCTCCTGCAGGCGACGCGGCACCCGGATGGCCCAGCCCTTGTCGCGGAAGTAGCGCTTGATCTCACCGATGATCGTGGGGGTGGCGTACGTCGAGAACTCGACACCGCGATCGGTGTCGAAGCGGTCGACCGCCTTGATCAGGCCGATCGTGCCGACCTGGACGAGGTCCTCGTGGGGCTCGCCGCGGTTGCGGAACCGGCGCGCGCAGTGCTCGACGAGGGGGAGGTGCAACCGCACCAGGTCATGGCGTGCGGTGGTGCGCGACGCGTCCGAGGCATCACCGTCACGAAAGATGACGAAGATCTCCGCGCTGCGTCTGCGCGTGATCTCGACCTTGGTGAGCTCGACCGGCGTGTCCTCGTCGACGGCCTCCGCACCGTCGAGCATCGCGCCGTCCCCCGTCGCGTCCTCAGTCATCTCAGACTTCTGCACCCGTCGGCAGGTCGGCCGCCCCCGCGGCCAACTGGGAGGTCATCGTGAACCTGACCCGGAACACGCCCCGGGCGGACTCCACCACGGCGTCGCTCGCCAACGTGGTGAGCACCTGCCAGGCAAAGGTCTCGAGGTCGGGCTCCGGGTTGTCCATCGCCTCCGTCGAGACCTCGACCGTCATCGTGGACCTGCCCAGGTGGAAGCGGGCGGTGATGTCGGCGCCCGGGTCGGCCTCCGGAAGCACCAGGGCGCCGGCTTCGGCGACGGCGATCCGGAGGTCCTCGATGTCGTCGATGGTGAAGTCGAGACGGGCTGCCAGCGCCGCCGTCGTCGTGCGGAGCACAGAGGCATAGGCGCCGTCGGCAGGCAACCGCAGCTCGACATCCGCGCGGCTGTGATCGCCGGTCGCGCCGTCGCCGATGGGGGCACTCACAATCTGCGTCCCGTTCTCGAGATGGGTTCGTCCAAGTGGCGTGCCGACACACTAACCGGGGCCGGCTCCTCCGTGGAGGAACCGGCCCCGGTCGGTGGCTCAGGCCTTCTTGGTCTCCTTGTGGCCACGCCTCACGGCAACGAACGGCAGCGGATGGCACTAGGGCGCTGACCTGCGCTTATGCGTTTACCGTCGTGGTCCGCCGACGGTCACCGCTGGAAATCTTGCGGACTCTCTGCGGACGGTGGGAGGCCAATTGCGTGAAATGTCATCGGTGCGTCAAAGACCATCCCGCGCCCTGATCGAAGCGGGGCTCTAGGTAGCACCGAAGGCCTGGAAGAGTCCTCGCGGGCCAGAACGGAAATCGCTGTCACAGTGATGCCACGGTAGGGCGGTGAGACCGCGAGGAGTTTCCGGCCGCGTCGGCTGCAGCACGGGGTGGCATCAACGTCGACGGCGTATCCCGCTTTAGACATTGCACCAAATAGGGACCGCAGTCGCTGCAAGCCTCGACTCGTTGGGAAAGGAGGATGTCGGCTTAGCGTTGGCTGTCGCGTTCATTTTCGCTGAGGCGTGGCCCCGCTGTGGGTCGGGTTGGCTGAGGGCAGTGGCACGGGTCACTGGCCAAGTGGGATGTCGATGCCGAACGTTGTTCCGGAGTCGCTGGTGCTGAGCACCCGGATCGTGCCGCGGTGCGCCTTTATGATCGCGGCCGCGATCGTCAGGCCGATCCCTGCGCCCGGCACCTCGTTGGCGATCGCGGTCCTTGATCGGTACAGGCGCTCGAACACGCGGCTTGGCTCCTCGTCTCCAATCCCTACTCCTGAGTCGGCAACCTCGAGTCGGGCCGAGTATCCCTGCCTGGACAGGCGGAGGATCACATCGCCGCCGGATGGCGTGAACTTCAGGGCGTTGGACAGCAGGCTGTCGAGAACCTGGGCGATGCGCTCTTGGTCGCAGTCGGCCCACAGGGGCGCGTCCGGCACCACGGCCACTACGCTCACGCCTGTCTCGCCCGCCGCGGGCAGCGCCGACTCGACCGCGTGGCGCACCACTTCCACCAGATCTACTCGGGCGGGATGGACCTCGAGGCCACCCTCCGCGATGGTGCTCAGGGTGAGCAGGTCCTGGACCAGTCGAAGCTCACGGCGTGCGTTGCGGATGATCACGGCCGTGAAATGCGCGTTCTCCGGAGTCTGGTGCCCGCTGTCGGCCATCAGCTCGGCATATCCGAGGATGGAGGCCAGAGGCGTGCGCAGCTCATGCGACACGGTCGCTAGGAACGCGTCCTTGGCGCGATTGGTTGCCTCTTGGACCTGCTGTCGCTCCTCTGCCTCGCGAATGGCGGCGAGGTTCTCGATGCGCTCGGTGATGTCGCGCACGTCCGCGAGGAAGAGCGTGCCGTCATCGGTCTCCAACGGCGCCAGCGAGACCTCGACGGGGACCTCGGTGCCGTCCTTGCGACGTCCGAACAGTCCTCCAGAGAGGCCGATGACCGGGGGGGCGTCCGGATCGGCTAGGTAGCCGACCCGAAGTGTCTCGTACGCATCCGCCAGCCTCTCCGGCATGAGCGTCACCACTGACTGGCCGATCAGCTCAGACGCCTCATAGCCGAACATACCCACCGCGCGGGCGTTGACCAGCTGGATTCGACCCTCGCCGTCCGCGACCACGATCGCGTCCGGGGCTGCCTCGACGAGCCGCCGGAACAGTCGTTCCCCGGAGCGGCTCCGGCTGACGTCACGCACCGCGGCGAGCACCAGAGCACCGTGGTCGGTCTCGAACGGCGCGAGGGAGATATCCACGGGAACCCGGGATCCGTCCTTGCGCAGGCCCACCAGATCGAGGCCGGAGGACATCTCCCTGATGCTTGGCCTCGCTCCGTACACCGCCCGCTGGCGCCGGTGAAGGTCGCGTTGGTGCGCCGGAATCAGCACCTCAACCGACTGGCCGACCATCTCGGCACGGTCGTAGCCGAACAACTGTGCGCACCGGTCGTTCAACTGAACGATATGACCTCGCTGGTCCGCCAGGAGCATCGCGTCGGGCGCGGCCGCAAGCAGCGCATCCAGGTCCTGGAAGCGTGCATCGCTGGTTGGGTCAGTAGCCGACATCAGACCTCCATCTGTCCAGTGCCGAGTTGCCCTTGATCAGCGATGGCAAACCGTCGAGCAGGTCGCGGACCGTGTTGGGGTGCTGGCCGGTGGCCGCCACGGGTGCGGCCTGTCACAGGCTCGGGCCGAGATTATTTTCCACGGAGTAGAGTGTAGTAAAACTATCGTGGGTCGTCACGTCGGCCCCCGGACGAAGGAGAGGGACCATGACCGACCACCTGACGATCGCCACCAGCGAGGCCGACGCCAGAGCCGCCGAGGCGGTCGAGCAGCACCACGCGCAGATGGCGGGAGCGCTCGCGCTCAAGACCGAGTCGCTGGCCGCGGTCGTCCGGGCCGCCCGGCCGGCCGACGTCGAAGAGGTGCGCCTCGACCTGGTTCGGTGGTGCCGCGAGGAGCTCGTGCCGCACGCCCTGGCCGAGGAGTCGACCATGTACCTGGCCGCCGGCAAGATGCCTGAGGCCCGGCTCTTGGTCGAAGCGATGTTGGTCGAGCATCAGCGGATCATTGCCCTGGTGGACCTGCTGGACACGACGTCCGAGCAGGTCGCGGCCGCGGCCCTCGCCCGTGCCCTGCGCGAGCTCTTCGAGGCGCACCTGGCCAAGGAGAACGACCAAATCCTTCCTCTCCTCGTCGCCAGCTCCGACGTGTCGGTCGCGGAGCTGCTCGGCGGCATGCACGAGCTTCTGGGGGGCGAAAGGGACTCGACCGACGTTCGGGACGAGGTCAGCGGTGGCTGCGGCACCGAAGGGCACGCCTGCGGCTGCGGGGAGTCCGACGGGCCGGCCCTCCCCGAACTCGATGCGCGTGAGATTCCGCACGCCATCCGGCACGCCACGATCTTCGGCGCGCTGGACGGCGTGCGGCCCGGCAAGGGTCTCGTGCTCATCGCGCCGCACGACCCGCTGCCGCTGCTCGCGCAGCTCGAGCAGCGGGCGCCAGAGGCGTTCACGATCGATTACCTCGAGCGCGGCCCCGAGACGTGGCGGCTTGCGTTCATGCGCCTTGTGGCCTGAGGCGCCCGGATTGGTCACCTGTGGCGCCGTCCGGGCCGAAGGTCCCTGACGTCGAGATGGATCGGCCCCCCTTTCCTCAGGAAGGTCCGACAGCGAGACAGCCCGGATCCATCGGGGGTGCCGTCATCGACGGACAGCAGAGTCCCGGCTGCCACCGCAACTTGGCCATGTCGCCTCGTTCTGGCTCTTCGCGCTGTGGCCCTTCACCCGCCTGCTGCACGTCTTCAGCGCTCCTCTGGGCTACCTGACGCGCCCCTACATCGTCTACCGCAAGCGCGACGACGCCCAGCTCGGCAGCCACCGGTCCCGCCGCGGCTGGGACCGCACTGTCGTCCGCTACTTGTCTGGAGGTTCGGTTCCACCTCGAGTAGTGAGCCCTGGAGGCTCGCTGCTGCCGCCCATGTTTGCTCGCCGGATCAGACCCGAGACCAGTTGTTGTGCCTCGCCGACGGTTGCGGTAAGGGTCTGCAGGCAAGCGTCTGTCTGGCCGGACTCCAGGGACCACTTGGCTGCCGTCATCCCCTGGATCAGGGAGTCGTTGATCTCGATCGCCTCGCGGTGCAGCAAAGCCGCCAGCTCGTGCCCTCTCCGCTCGGTCTCGGCCTGGCGTGCCCGGTCGGTGGCTCTGCCCAACAGGACGCCCAGGAGAACGATGGGCACCATGCGGGCCCCCCAGCCAGTGGGACCGAGCGTCACGTCCCGGGCCAAGACCCAGATCACGATCAGCGCAACCGCGAGCAGCCCAGCGCTCACGCCTCCGCGTTGACCGAATGCGGTCGCCGCGAGGGCCACCGGCAAGACGTACAGCATTGAATAGGCATCGACGGCGTTTCCGGCCACCAGTCGGAGCGCCAACACCGCGACGAACAGCGCGGCGATGACGGCCAGGGCGAGGCCCGGCCATCGCGAGAACCACGGCTCGCGCGGTCGCGTCCTGAGTAGAGGGGGAGATCTGTGCTCGCCATGGCTTCGAGCGTGCTCGGCGACGGTGGCTCGAACTAGGGTCCGAAGTCCCTCATCGGCAGGATCCTGTCTGTTTCTCGGCCCCGGAAGCATCGCGGTTCGCTCGGCCTGCGCCCGCACCAGCGCGCAATCGATCTCCCTGGAAGGTATGGCTCAGGGGGTGACCCGGAACAACCCGTGCGCGCCGCGTTCGGCGTCGATCATCACGTGTGAGACGAACGGATAGTCGCCGGGTTCCGGGAAGGACAGTTCGATGAATCCACCCTGGGCTGGCTGCAGGCCCAGGCTCTGCGCACCGCCCGGTCCGCGCCGGAGCAGGCGGACACCTTCGGAATACGTAGTGTCGAACAGGCCGCCGACCACGTGGAATGACGTCGGCCGGTTGGGGCCGGCGTCCAGGACCCATACCCGGACCCGCTCCCCGACGCGCGCGGCCAAGGGGGAGTGGTCGTACTGGTTGGCAAAGCCGTTGAACACGACCAGGTCGGGGTCCTCGGCGGCCAGCTTGGTGACGTCGACCTCGCCGCCCTGCATGCCGAGGTAGAGCTCAGATTGGACCAGCAGATAGTTGCGGTCGACGCGCGGCAGATGCGGTGGCTCGATGACGACCGCACCGAAGAGGCCGTTGGCGATGTGGGCCGACATCGGCATGGTCGAACAGTGATACATCCAGACCCCTGCGCGGGTGGCGCGGAAGTTGTAGGTCAGCGACTCACCTGGTGCGATGGTCCGCATCGGATCCTGCGGGGAGAGCGCTCCGGCGTGGAAGTCGATCGAGTGGCCAACCGAGCCACGGTTGACCAGGGTGATCTCGAATCGGTCGCCGACCCGGCCGTGCAGGACTGGACCGGGGGCGGTGCCGTTGTAGGTCCACAACCGTTGGGTGACGCCCGGTGCGACCTCGCGCTCGACGTCGCGGACCACGAACGTGCGCCGGTGCAGCCGGCTCTCCGGCAACGGTGGCAGGGCAGCGTCGCGGGCCGCCCAGCCCGGTGAGGGTCCGGCCATCAGGTCCAGGAAGTCTGCCGCCGGGGCGGACTGGGTCTCCTGTGGCTCGGTCTCGCTGGGGGCTTCGTCTCCTGTGGTCCCGCCGGGTCCGTGCTGGTGGGCGCCGTGATCCGTGGGTGTCGCAGCCGCCGTTGATCGCGCGACTCCGGTGGCATCGACCGTGAGCAGCATCCCCATTTGCTTGTGACCGATGACCGAGCACCAGCCCTCGAGACTGCGGCCGACGACTCCGACCTCGATGCGTGCAGTCTGTCCCGGCGCGAGCCGGCCGCTGTCGGCGCCGGTGTCGAGGACGAGGTCGTGGACGTCCTCGTCGTCGGCGTTGGTCAGCACAACCACCAGCCGGTTGCCGGCCGGGACCGAGATGGATGCGGGGGTGAACCGCATGTCGCGCGCCTCGACCGCAACCGTTGTGGTCTCGCCGGTGGCCGTGACACCTGCGGCAGCCGAGACCGTCGATCTCGCGCTCACGGCGGCCGGGTCCAAGGCGACGCCAGCGGCGACCACCATCACCGCGGCAGCGACCCCGGTCACGGCGAAACCAGCCACCTGGCCGGTCGGCCGGACGTACGGCCCCCGGCTGTCCCTCCCAGAGGCGGTTGGGGCCGACTTCGCTCGGCGCGAGGCGCGCACGGCCAGGAGCAGCAGCGGCAGGGCGGAGGCCAGCGCGACGAGGACGAGGAGCGAGGCGATGATCCGGACGGTGCTGGGCACCGGGAGTGCGCAGAGCAGCAGACCGGTGTTGGTGGCGACCAGGCGCAAGGGTGCTCCTCGGTCCAGGACGGCGCTCGCGGCCCGCACGGGCGTCGGACCTCCGCCGAGCGCGACCGGGACCAGGTAGGACAAGGCGCCGAGCAGCACCTGGGCGCCGAATCCCGCGGCCAGGAACGGTGTCAGCCAACCGAACACCTCATCGACGCGCTGCCACGAGGAGGCGGTGCCGATGCCGGCCCCGAGCGTGACCAGGGTGCCCAGCAGCCAGGTCAGCCCAGCCAGGACCGACCAGGCAGGGAACTCGGTCGGCGGCTTGCGGCGCATGGCGTCGACGAAGGCCGGAGCGGTGATGAGCAGTCCTGCGACGTACCCGACGATGCCGAGAGCGGCGAGCGGACGCAGCCCGGCGGACGCCCCTCCGGCGGCGACGACGACGGAGCAGACCAGGACCGGAAGCGCGCGAGCCGCGGCCGTCTCGGCGCCCGCGGCGATCCTGGTGCGCAGCATCGTCGGCCACAAGGTCACCAGGGTGCCCACCACGGTGAGACCGACCCAGCCCAGCAGGTTCACCGACGCGTGCGCGACGACTATCCGGGTGTGCCAGGGGTCGGTGAGGCCGCGAGCGAGCGCGGTGCCCAGCCCGGCACCGACCGGCAGGAAGCAGGCCGCCGCCACGTAGTACCGCACCGAAGAGCCGAACCGGCCCGGCAGTGCAGCACCCAACAAGCGCAGGATCGTCCAGCCGTGCCACAGGACCGCGCAACCGACCGCGGTCGCACCCAGCAGGGTGGCCGGCCAGGCATCAGAGATCACACCGGTCACAACGCCGACCGTGCCGCCGTTGAGCAGCAGGAGTCGGCGGTTCTGCCCGCGGCGGTCGTCGTGACCGGAGTGCAGGAGCGCGTCGGTGAAGTATCTGCTCCAGACCAGGATGGCGTGGCTGACCGCGCCGAGCATAAGCAGGTGGATCATCAACCAGCGCGGCGCCGGCACGAACGGGTGCACGAAAGCCACCGCGACCGTGGCTGTCAACCAGATCAGGACGGGGAGGTCGCGCAGCGGCCAGAAGCCACGGGTGCCCGAGCTGCTCACGACGGACCTCGGTTGCCGCGGATCGTCGACCCCGCAGCGACGGCCAGGAAGGACAGCACCGCCACGACGTTCAGGACACCGCCGGTGACCCAGGCGGCGTGACTGCCGAGGGCGTCGCCTCCCCAGAGCCGCAACGCCAGCGAGAGGTGCAACAGCGCGGCCGGCGCGATCAGGGCCGGATGGTACGGGAGCCGTCGGCGCAGCACCGCCGGCAGGATCACCGGGGCGTGCGCCATGATCATGGACAGCGCGAACCCGAGGAACACCGCGTGGAGCACGGCGTCATAGCGCACCCCTTCCAGGGCAGGGCCTCCCAGCAGCCAGATGGCGCCGGCGACGCCGAGCCAGAAGTAGCCCGCGAGCATGCAGCCGGCCATGTAGCGTGTCAGCCCCGACGTGTGGATCATGCGCCGGGCGACGTCGTGGGCGGCGAGCCATCCGGTCAGGAGGAGGAGTGCGGCGCCGAGCAGGGCCGTACCGGGCCGTGGCCACAGCAGAGCGGCCATCACCCCTGCCGTCAGGCCGGAAGCGAGGAGGACCAGCCGGCTGCCGGCCGAGGGGGCCATCGTGATCTTGGCCAGCTCGAGCCTCTCACCGGCGATGGTCAGCACGACGAAGCCGACCAGCCATGGAGCGAGCAGCGGGACTGCGGTTCCGCCGAGCCACAGCACGGCTGCGCCGAGGGCGAGGACGGCCCCGAGGGCCTGGACCAGCACGGCCTCGTCGCGCTGCCGATGCCACAGCGGTTGGTACAGGCCGACCAGCGCGGCAGCGCCGGTCATCAACAGGCACTGCCCAACGACCAGCGGCGCCGGCGAGACCAGAAGGAGGGCGCCAAGTCCGAGCAGGGCGGGGGCGGCGAAGCCGAGCGGGTGCTTGAGTGCCACCGCTCGCTCCAGGGCGATCAGGGTGCCCACGAAGCCGAGGACCATCAGCATCCCGTGCACCTCGGGCAGCCGGTCGACCCGCACCGGCGCGGGCAGGTCGAGCATCATCAGAGCCGCGTCGAGACCGGCGAGCAGCGCAATCCCGGCGGGAGTCAGCAGCAGCAGGCCGAGGGCGAGTCGTGCGCGGACGGCCTGGGGGCTGCGGGGGTGGCGAGGGGGCGTGTTCGTGCCCGTGCTCATCAGGGCCGCCGTGTCAGGTGCAACCGGCAGGCGCCCGGCTCGGCGAACGGCCGCAGCTCGGTGCCGTCGGGGTCCGCGCCATACTCCTCCAGCGCGCCCTGGGCGAGCCCGAGATGCACGCCACAGACGACATCGGGATACTTGTGGGCCGCCTCCAGAAGTGGGCAGCGGGTGAGTCGGACCACCGAGCTCCGGGCGTCGGCCTGCGGTGCGAACCCGACCTCGTCGAGCAGGGACACCACCTCGCGTCGGGCCGCGACCGCACTCGGAACTGGCCGTGCGCCTCGCTCGCGTGCGAGCTCGTGGCCCCACTCCCGTCCGGCGACAACCGCGTCCTCGACCGGCGAGGTGCTGGTCCGGTGGATGGCCGCAGCCAGCGCCCCGGCGAGCCCGGCGTACTCGGGAGCCGCGGCTGCGTCCCCGCCCATGGCCTCGTACAGCCAGGCCGGCCGACCGCGACCGGCCGGCGTGCTGGGGTAGCGGTGGGCGAGCCCTGCGCGCACCAGCGCGTCGAGGTGCTCGCGGACCGTGTTCGCGTGCAGCCCGGACGTGGCGACCAGCGCCGCGAGGGTTGTTGGCTCGCTCTGGTCCCGCAGCGTCTCCAACAGTGCTGATCGAGACCTGGACAGGGGCGGGCGCGCGCGGCCAGCACTGGGAAGGGGGCCATATCCGGGAGCTACCCGCGGCGGACTTGGAGGACCTACAGTTTCCACGGAAAACAGTGTAGTAAATGCATGACCAAGCTGCCACATCCGCCCGTGAAGGAGACGCGAGCGCGTCGATGACTAGCCTTGGGGGGTGGAGCCATCGAGAACGCTGTGACTGACGACGTGTGGGGCGATGAGTACCGGGTTGTTCGCGAGGCGATGGACTGGGCCGAGGCTCGGGTCGTCCGGGAGACCGATCCGAAGACGACCGCTCGTTCGGCCGAGGAGCTGCGGGAGGCGGCGGGCCAGACGGTGTGCGCGGAAGGCATTGGCGGGCACGCGGCGCTGCGATTGTTCATCGACGTACTGGAGCCGGCCACCCGCGCGCAGGATGATCCGATGAACCTGGCCTATGTCCCGTCGGCTCCGACCCGGGCGTCGGTCGCCTTCGATTTCGTCACCAGCGCCGCCAACGTGTTCGGCGGCGTGTGGGAGACCGGAGCCGGCGTGATCTTCGCCGAGAACGAGGCACTGGCCTGGGTAGTGCAGCTGTTGGGCTGGCCCCGAACGGCCGGCGGCTGCTTCGTCTCGGGTGGGACCAGCGGCAACCTGTCGGCGCTGGTCGCCGCACGAGAAGCAGCACTGGCTCGGCGAGGGAGCCGTCCGGCCCAGGGGTGGCAACTGGCGTGCGCCGGCGAGGTGCATTCCTCGGTCCGCGCGGCGGCGCGGGTCCTGGACGTCTCCATCATCGAGGTCCCCGGCGACGACCGTGGCCGCATGACCGGTGCGAGCCTCGAGCCGGTGCTGCGCTCCCACCCGGACGTGTTCGCGGTGGTCGCGACCGCCGGGACGACCAACGCCGGGCTGATCGACGACATGGTTGGCATAGCGGACTCGTGCGCGGCACACGGCGTGTGGATGCACGTCGACGGCGCCTACGGCGGGGCCGGACTGGCGGCACCTAGCGTGCGGGCGCTGTTCGAGGGCGTGGAACGCGCCGACAGCTTCATCGTGGACCCGCACAAGTGGCTCTTCGCCCCCTACGACTCGTGCGCACTGCTCTATCGTGACCCCGCATCCGCTCGTGCCGCACACGCCCAGAACGCGAACTATCTCGACCAGATCGATCGGGGGAGTTGGAACCCCGCGGACCTCGCCGTGCACCTCTCGCGTCGGGTCCGGGGACTTCCGTTCTGGTTCAGCCTCGCCACTCACGGCACCGATCGCTACGCCGCGGCCGTCGAGCGGACTCTGGACATCTCACGGACCGTCGCCGCCGCCATCAGGTCGAGTTCGCACCTGGAGCTCGTCTGTGAGCCCCAGCTCTCAGTCCTGTTGTTCCGCCGCGTGGGCTGGAACCCCGAGGCATATCGTGAGTGGTCACAGCGGTTGGCCCGCGAGGGCGTCATCCTCTGTCTGCCGACCACCTGGCACGGTGAAACCGTGTTGAGACTGGCGTTCGTCAACCCGGCCACAAAGGCCGAGCGCGTGATCAAGGTGCTGGATACCTTGGTCCAGCCCGCTGTCTCCAGCTCCTCGGTCGTCGTCTGAGCTGGCCGTCTCCAGCAGCAGCAGCGGGTTGGCCTGACCACCGAGCTCCGGGCGTCGGCCGGTGGTGCGAAACCGACATCGTCGAGTGAGGAGACCACCTCGCGTCGGCCGCGACCGTGCTCGGAGCAGGCTTGGCGCCCGCGCTGGAGTTCGTGGCCCGGAACGGCCAGCACTGGGCAGTGGTCCATAGCCGGAAGTGTGGGTGGCGAGCTCAGGAGCCAAGGTATTTTCCACGGACTTGAATGTAGTAAACTCACGTTGAAGTTGTCACATCCGCAATCTCCACGTGAGGCGCCTAGGATTTCTACGTCTCACTCCGCGTCGAATCTTGCTACGGAGCGATCATGCCCGAGTACGACTTTCCCGCCTGGCTTCGCGTGAGCCATCTCCTCAACTTCTTCTTCATCGGGTTGTTGATCCGCTCGGGATGGCAGATCATCGCCACTCATCCCAGGTTCTACTGGCGCAACGACTGCGGCCCGGGCACTGAGTGGATCAAGTTCACCAAGCGGGTGGTGCCCCCTGAAGAGGGTGCTTACATGGCCCGCGATGACGAGTCGTCGCTTCCGAGCTGGCTGGCGTTGCCCGGCGGCAAGAACATCGGGTTGGGGCGCCACTGGCACGGGCTGGTCACGGTGGCGTGGGTTGCCAACGGGTTTGTCTACATCGGGTTGCTGTTCCTCACCGGCCAGTGGCGACGCATCGTGCCGACGTCGTGGGATGTGTTTCCCTCGGCTTGGGAGTCGATGAAGGTGTACGCCGGGTTCAACGTCCCTGGGATCGAGCACTTCACTCCCTACGACTCCCTGCAACAGCTCATGTACTTCACGGTCGTGTTCATAGCGGCTCCCCTGATGCTGGCCACCGGCCCGGCCATGTCTCCCGCCCTGATCGGGCGGCACCCGTGGTACGCCAAGATGTTCGGCGGCCGACAGGCGGCCCGCTCGCTCCACTTCCTCGGCATGGCGTTCTTGACCTTCTTCACTGTCATGCACATCTCGCTGGTGTTCGTCGTGCATCCCGACCACAACCTGCCCCAGATGATGTTCGGGGTCGACGATCCCGCTCGCTTCGCCCAGGCCCTGACGGTGTGTCTGCTCGGCATTGCGGCGGTTGTCGCCGCGTGGTTGGCGATCAGCTATCTGAGCCTGGTTGACGTGCGCAAGACCCAACGCTTCCTGTTCGCCTTGTTGGAGCCGATCCGTGCCATCACGGTGAACCGGATGGTCTCGCGCACCCGCCGTGCGGACACCTACACCGAGAAGGACATCTCGCCCTACCACTGGAGCAACGGCCGCCACCCCACCCCCGAGGAGTCGCCCGAGTGGACCGCTCTGGTGCAGGACGACTTCAAGGACTTCGTGATGGAGATCGGCGCGCCCTCCTCCGACCCGGTGCGGGTGACTCTTGCCGAGCTCAAGGCCCTGCCGCAGCAGGAGCAGATCGCCATGCACACCTGCATGCAGGGATGGACGGGCATCGCGAAGTGGAAGGGCCCCAAGGTGATGGACGTGATGGCGCTGGCGGGTCCGCGTGACCCGGAGGCGGAGTACCTCATGGTCACCTCCTTCGGTCTCGCTCAGAAGATGCACGGCGACCGCCCCTTGGAGCCCTACTACTCCTGCATTCCGCTGGCGGACTGCATGGAGGACGAGACGATCCTTGCTTGGTCGATGAACGACCGGCCGCTCCCGCTCACCTTCGGTGCTCCGCTGCGCCTGCGCGTGGAGTCCATCCACGGCTACAAGATGGTCAAGTACATCCACACGCTGGAGTGGATCAAGGACTACCGGGTGGTCGGAGACGGGATGGGAGGCACCCGAGAGGACTCTGGCTACCAGGCCATCAATGCCCGCATCTGACGCCCCCCGCGGCCGTCGCAATCAGTGGCGGCTCAGAGCCCTTAAGGCTGGCCATGTCCGACCCCCTGAACGCCGCCCTGCTCACCCCGGCCCAGATGGCCCAGGCCGCCGAAGACGCCGCCTACGCCAAGGCCACCGGTCGCCCGCTGAAGTCGTTCCTGCTCGGCCTGACCGCCGGAGCCTACATCGCCATCGGTTTCGTCTTCTTCGTCACCAGCCAGGTCGGAGCCGATGAACTCGCCTGGGGATTCGCGAAGGTATTGGGCGGCATCGTCTTCTCCACCGGGCTGGTCCTGGTGGTTCTCACCGGAGCCGAGCTGTTCACCTCCTCGACGCTCACCCTCACCGCGCGGGCCAGCGGCCGGATCACGTGGGGACAACTGCTGCGCAACTGGCTCGTCGTCTTCGTGGCCAACTTCCTCGGGGCCCTGACGATCGTGGGCCTCATCTACGTCGCCGGCACCTGGCACAACGCCGATGGACAGTGGGGCAAGGTCGTGCTCGATGTCTCGAGCGCCAAGCTCGACCACACCTTCGTCGAGGCGTTCGCCCTGGGGATCCTGTGCAATCTCATGGTGTGTCTGGCCGTCTGGGCCGCCTACTCCGGGCGCACCACCACCGACAAGATCCTGGCGGTGACCCTGCCCATCGCACTCTTCGTCGCCACCGGCTTCGAGCACTCGGTTGCGAACATGTTCGTCATCCCGCTCGGCATCCTCATCTCCGACACCGCCGGCGCCAGCTTCTGGACCGACGCCAACATCAACGCCTCGTCCTACTCCGGACTTACTTGGCAGAGCTTCTTCGTGGACAACCTGCTGCCAGTCACCCTCGGCAACATCGTCGGTGGCGGAGTGATGATCGGAGTCATGTACTGGACGATCTTCCACCACCTGGACCGGCCGGGCCGGTCGAGGACTTAGCCTCGATCCACCGATGGGCAGGATCCGCCGGACATGTCCTGTTCGGGAGGGCAGGTGCGCCAGCGCGGCGCCGTTGAGGTCGGCGTGGGCCCGTTCGATGACCGCTAGCTGGCGGTGGATCTTGTCCGCGGTCACGGGTCCGAAGTCGCGGGGTCGGTGGTGACCTGTTGACGCGCCCAGACCCTGCGACCCAAGGACGTGGGCGGGGGTCGCCGAAGTTCGACTCCGAGCAGCGAGCAGAGACCAAGGTTGTCGCGTTGGGCTGCCCGATCGATCACGGTTGCCGTTCTCGACCTGGAGCCTGTCCAAGCTGGCTGACTACCTGGTCGAGCAGCGGGTAGTCCGCGACATCTCTCAGAAGGGGCGGCGGAGGCTTCTGCGTGATGATGGCGTCTCCCCATCCAGGCCGTTAAGACCTCTGAAAGACCCGCGTGGGCGGTCGGCACGGCCCGACCTGGAACGACCGACTCGCATGATGTGCGGGGTCGAGGCGGGCCGGTCAGGGTCAGGTCCCGTAAAGATGGGACGTTGGTCTCTGTTACAGCGGCACTGACGATGTCAACCTGCGGAACGTAGGTTGACATTCTCGTCGAAGGGCATTGTCGTGGCGCAGGTTCGTGAGCTACCCCAAGTCATCCAGGGCGGCATGGGGGTCGGCGTGTCCTCGTGGCAGCTGGCGAAGTCGGTGTCGTGTGCCGGGGGACTCGGTGTCGTCTCCGGGACCGCCCTCGATGTGGTACTGGCCCGGAGGCTGCAGGACGGCGACCAGGGCGGCCACATGCGGCGTGCGCTCGCAGCCTTCCCCGAACAGGGCATGGCACGTCGAGCGCTCGACACGTACTTCCAGCCCGAGGGGCGGCCCGAGGGTCGTCCCCACCGGCCGGTGCCCAAGCTGACCCTCCGACAGAGCCCCCGGCAGCAGGAGTTGGCGGTCGTGGCCAACTTCGTCGAGGTCTGGCTCGCGAAGGACGGTCATGACGGACTGGTTGGCGTGAACTACCTGGAGAAGGTGCAGATGGCCACGCCAACCGCCGCCCTGGGCGCGATGCTCGCCGGCGTCGACTACGTGCTGATGGGAGCCGGCCTGCCGCGGCAGATCCCGCGCCTGCTCGACGATCTGGCCGCGGGCGTGGTGGCGGGCGTCGATGTCGACGTGCACGGAGCCGAGCATCCGCACCGAGTGACGGTGGACCCGCGTGGTCACCTCGGTGACTCGCTCCCAGACCTGGCACGACCGCGGTTCCTGGCGATCGTCTCCGCGAACGTCCTGGCTGCGTACCTTGCCCGCGACGACTCAACGCGGCCCGACGGCTTCGTGGTGGAAGGCCCGCGTGCGGGGGGCCACAACGCGCCTCCGCGCGGCAAGCTCGAGCTCGACGACCGCGACGAGCCGGTCTACGGTCCGCGGGACGAGGTGGACCTCGACAAGCTCAGCGCCCTCGGCATCCCGTTCTGGCTGGCCGGGGGACAGGGCACGCCCGAGCGCCTGGCCGAGGCGCTCTCCCGTGGCGCCGCGGGAGTCCAGGTCGGCACCCTGTTCGCGCTCGCCGCAGACTCCGGCCTGGATCCCCAACTGCGTGACCAGTTCGTCGACCAGCTCGCCAGCGGCACGCTCGACGTGCGCACCGACCCGCGTGCCTCACCGACCGGCTTCCCGTTCAAGGTCGCCCAGGCCGCCGGGACGTTGTCCGACGCACCGGTGTACGACGCGCGCCGGCGACTGTGCGATCTGAGCTACCTGCGCACGCCGTACCAGACGCCGGAGGGCAACGTCGGCTACCGCTGCCCCGGTGAGCCGGCGCAGATGTACGTCCGCAAGGGAGGCGACCTGGCGGACACGATCGGACGCAAGTGCCTGTGCAACGCGCTGACCGCGGACATCGGGCTGGCACAGACCAGGCGCGACGGATACGTCGAGCCGCCCCTGGTCACCCTTGGTTCGGACCTGACGGGTGTGGAGGAGCTCGCCGCGCTCCGACCGACGGGCTGGTCGGCTACCGACGTGGTGGGGTGGCTGATGACTGGCACGTGATCGTCGGCGGGGGACCGTCCGTTCACGCCATCGCGCACGAACCGGGATCAGCGGGCCGGGCGCTGTGCACCAGGGCACGTGCGCCTCGCAAGATCGCTGTCCGGGATCATACGGAGACCATGCCGGCGCCAAGCGGCCCCCATCTCGGGACCTTTGACCCATTGCGACGGAAGTGGCGGTGAGCAACTCTTGGTGGGCACCGCAACGTGTGCACACAGGGTCGAGCCCATGGCCAGCTCCTGAGTGCGGTGACTTATGCCGCCGTACGTTGCCGCATCTCAATGGTTGGCTTTCCGCACCCCGGTTCAGTCAGCGGGCGCAGGGAGTCTCCCCTGCCCCAGTCAACGAGCAGAGGATGACTGTGCCCCAAATCTCACCCGCCGACGGACGTCAACGCGCAGAGCTGGAGGTCTCCAAGTTCTGGATCCAGGGCGTAGCCCTCGTGATGGCCTTCGGCTTTGCCGTCATGGGTTTCTTGGCCCTTCGGACGTACACGGATTCGATGCCACAGCCGGAACAAGTCGTAGATTCGCAAGGCGGGGTCGTCTTCACCAGTGAAGACATCACCACCGGCCAGCAGATATTTCTGCGACGCGGTCTACAACAATACGGCTCAATCATGGGGCACGGCGGATATCTCGGCCCGGACTACACGGCCGACTACCTGCGCCGCTCTTCCACCCTCGTTCTCGACGACCTCAAGAGCACCGGCATGCAGGATCCGCAGGGAGCGCTCGTCGAGATGATGCGGACGAACCGCTACGACGAGGAAACGGGTGAACTGCAATTCACCGACGAGCAGATCGACGCTTTCGGTTCTCTCAAAGGCCACTACGCCGACTACTTCGGATCCCCGACCACCCAGTACGGCTTGATGCCGAATGCAATTCCTGATTCGGCAGACATCCACGACTTGACGGCCTTCTTTGCGTGGACCGCATGGGCTGCGTCTGCTGAGAGGCCCGGACATAACTACTCCTATACGAACAATTGGCCGGCCGAGCCCCTGGTGGACAACGTTCCAACGGCCGACATCATTGTGTGGAGTGGTCTCTCCCTGGTCGCTCTGATGGCCGCGACGGGCGTGCTGTTCGGCTTGTACGGGCGCTGGAGCAAGAGCATGGGTTGGCAGCACAGCGAAGAGACGCCTGCGCTGGCTTTCCGCCAGCCCGGCGACGTCCAGGTGACACCGGCGCAAAGCGCTACCGCCTGGTTCTTCTTCGTCGTGGCCATCCTGTTCATGGGTCAGGCACTCCTCGGGGCCGCCGTCGAGCACTACCGCGCTGACCTGTCGAGCTTCTTCGGCTTCGACCTCGCGCAAGTGCTGCCCTTCAACCTCGCCCGGACCTGGCACGTCCAATTGTCCTTGTTCTGGACTGCAGCCTCGTTCCTGGCGGCCGGAATCTTTCTGGCCCCGTACATCTCGGGGCGTGAACCCAAGCGGCAGCTCTGGCTCGCTTTCTGACTGCTCTGGGCTCTCTCTGTTGTCATCGCGGGATCCTTGGTCGGTGAGGCGTTGAGCATCTTCGGCGTCGAAGCCGCCGAAGGGTCACCGTTCTG